>CAVEGR010000112.1:0-1118 GCA_963615565.1 Phocaeicola massiliensis
CCTAAACATATCACAAAAATTTACCTTAGGCAAGTTGCGTTTTTTACATGATTAGTGCAAAAATGCTTGGCAATTTAGCACTTAAGGTGTTTAAAAAATGCATAATGTATGTTAACATGTCTGCATGGAAAGAAACGTGATTATAGCACCATCGGTATTGTCTTGTGATTTTTCAGATATTCGCGGGGCATTGAGTGATATTGACCAAAGTGGGGCAACTTGGGTGCATCTAGACGTGATGGATGGCCTTTTTGTTCCCAATATTACGTTTGGGCCTAAATTTATTTCAGACATGAGACCTCATTCAAATAAATTTTTTGATGCACATCTTATGATTGAAAATCCCCTTAGGTATGTTGAGCAGTTTGCTAAGGCTGGCTCACAGGCAATTACTGTGCATGTGGAAGCTTGCAACAAGGTATCCAGTGACAATGTTTTAGAGACTCTAAAGCAAATTAAGACCTTGGGTTGCCATGCTGGGATTTCACTTTGTCCTTCAACAAGTGTCAGTGAAATTGAGGGACTTTTAGACTATGTGGATCTTGTTTTGGTAATGAGTGTTAATCCTGGTTTTGGAGGTCAGAGCTTCATGCCAAACAGTCTAGATAAAGTAAGAAAGCTTGTTGAATGTAGGTGTAATAGAAAATATTTAATTTCAATTGATGGTGGAATTAATGAATCTACTATTGGACTTGTTAAAGATGCTGGCATTGATGTTGCTGTAGTTGGTTCTGCTTTCTTTAAGGCTTCTGACAAGAAATCACTTGTTAAGAAATTGGAGTTGGCATGAAAGCGGTTGTCCAGCGTGTAAAAAACGCAAGTGTGACGGTAGATGATGTTATTACAGGTTCTATTCAAAAAGGTCTTTTGATTTATCTTGGTATTGCAAATGAAGATGATGAATCATTGTGCACCAAGATGGTAAACAAGATTGCTAAAATGCGTATTTTTGAAGATGAAAATGATAAGATGAACCTCAGTGTTCAAGATATTGATGGAAGTATTCTTGTTGTAAGTCAGTTTACACTGTATGCAAACTTGCATAAGGGAAATAGGCCTTCTTATGATGAGGCAGGAGAACCTAAACATGCTGAAAAACTTTACGAATATTTTATGAA
>CAVEGR010000112.1:1128-7037 GCA_963615565.1 Phocaeicola massiliensis
GCATGGGATGTTTGGTGCACATATGCATGTTGAATATGAAAATGATGGTCCAGTTACTATTATTATGGATTCAAAGGATTTATTTGGTAAATAATGATTTGGATGAGATTTTTTGCAAAATGAGCAAAAACCTTAAAACTCAGGAGTTTATAAATGGCAAAAGATAAAATTGCTGAAAACAAAGTTAGTGATGTTCTAAAAAATAAGTTGGAAGCTTTGGAAGCTGCAAGACAACAAATTGATAAAGAATTTGGAAAAGGCTCTTTAATGAGGCTTGGAGATAGTACATATGCAAAGAATATTGAAGTAATTTCATCGGGTTCCATATTGTTGGATGAAGCGTTGGGAGTAGGGGGATATCCAAGAGGAAGAATTATTGAAATCTATGGCCCCGAGTCTTCAGGTAAAACTACACTGGCCCTGCATGCAATTGCAGAAGCCCAGAAAGCTGGTGGAATTGCTGCTTTCATTGATGCTGAGCATGCCCTAGATCCAACTTATGCAAAAAAACTTGGTGTAAATACTGATGAGCTTTGGATTTCTCAACCAGATAGTGGTGAACAGGCTCTTGAAGTTGCTGAGTCTTTAGTGCGCAGTGGTGCCGTTGATATTATAGTTGTTGACTCAGTTGCAGCTCTCACTCCTCAAGCAGAATTGGAAGGTGATATGGGCGATTCTCATATGGGGCTTCAGGCTAGACTTATGAGCCAAGCATTGAGAAAACTCACTGGAATTTTGGCAAAAAGCAAGACAACAATTATTTTCATCAACCAAATTCGCATGAAAATTGGAGTTATGTTTGGCAATCCAGAAACCACAACAGGTGGAAATGCTCTAAAATTTTACAGTTCAGTTAGAATGGATGTACGCAAGATAGAAACCATCTCTAAAGGTGCAGACGATTTTATTGGAAACCGTGTGCGCGTAAAGATTGTCAAAAACAAGGTAGCCCCACCTTTCAGAAAGGTTGAACTTGACTTGTACTTCAACGAAGGCATCTCATATGCTGGAGGAATTCTTGATGCTGCCTTGAAATACAATTTCGTGGAGAAAACTGGTTCTTGGTATTCGTACAATGGTGAAAAAATTGGACAGGGCAGAGATAACGCCATCAACTTCCTCAAGCAGAATCCCGATGTTCTTGCGGAGCTTGATGCTAAGTTAAGAATTGCAATGTTTGGAAGCACTGAGGCAACTAATAATACACCCGTAGAACAGCAACCTACAGATAAGTAGGTTGCAAATAGGTAACTTTACAACGTTTTTTTATGGTTGATTTTCATATTCCAGCACAAAATTTTGATGGACCTCTAGATGTACTTTTACACCTCATTCAGAAGGCTGAGGTAAATATATATGATATTCCAATCTCAATGATAACTGATCAGTTTTTAGAATATCTCCATCATGCTGAAGGAATTGGATTGCAAGATTTATCTGAGTTTTACAAGATGGCAGCTGAGCTTATTTGGATTAAAAGCCAAATGATGCTACCAGTAGAAGTTGAGTTTGATGAAGAATATACAGATCCAAGAGAAGAACTTGTTGAACGTCTTTTGGAGTATTCAAAATTTAAAAAATACTCAGAGCTTTTAACGGGTTCAGATAATTCAGATGATTTAAATATTCAAAGAAAACCATCAGAATTTGTTCTTCCTTTCTCAGATGAAGAACTTTGGGAAAATGTTACAGTTCAAGATCTCTTAGAAAGCTACGCTAACATGATGAAAAGCTATAACTTCATTGAAGAAAAGATCTTTAACATCTATGAAGATGTCTCTGAAAAAGAAAAAGTTGCTTTAATGAATGAGCTTTTTGAGACAAAAGATTCAATTATGTTCTCAGATTTGTTTATTAAAAAAACTCCAGAACATGTTATTTGTTCGTTTTTAGCTGTTTTAGAGGCTGTAAAGGACAAAATGATTTTGGTTGATCAGCCTGTTCCTTTTGGAGATATGGTTTTAACTAAGCGTACAATTGACTGGAATCCTAATTTAGCTGATGACTATGATGATCAATATGACGAAATTGTTGAAAATAAACTAGAAGACAATGATAACTTCTCTGTTGTAGAAGATGACTAGATTTTTTGTTTAATATATAATCCATCTCATGACCTTAAGTGAAAACGCTAGACTTATAGAAGCTGTGCTATTTTTAGAAAATGAACCACTATCAGTAGAGAGACTATGTTCAATGACAGGCTTGAAAGAAAATGATGTACGTGATGCTCTTTCTCAACTGTCTGAAGTCTTTTACGCAGATGATCATGGACTTGCTTTAGTTGAATCTGCAGAGACATTTTCTTTTGTTCCATGCTCAAACCTTAATGATAAATTAAGAGCTTGTTATGGAAAACGCATTGACAAACGTTTATCTAAAGCCGCAATGGAAACACTAGCTATTGTTGCTTATTCACAGCCAATCACTAGAGGTGAAATTACAAAAATAAGGGGAGTAGTATCTGATTCTATTATTAGAATTTTAAGAGAAAGGGACTACATTAAGGTTGTTGGCAGAAAGGATGTACAAGGACATCCATGTCTTTATGGGACAACAAGAAAGTTTCTTTATACTTTTAAGCTTGAAACCATTAGTGCGTTGCCAAAGCTTTCTGAAATAGATAGACAGAGGTTTGAAAAAGAAGATGAAAATTGAATATCCAATTAGATTACAAAGTTATTTGGCAAAATGTGGTGCTGGGTCTCGTAGAGGATGTGAAGAACTCATTGCTAGCGGCCGTGTTAAAGTAAACAATAAGCGTGTAACTGAAATGGGCATCAAAGTAAATGAAGACGATATTGTTTACGTTGATGATGTTTTAGCAGAACCCGAAGAGAAAAGTTACTACTACATTCTAAACAAGCCAAAAGGCTTTGTTTGTACCAACTATGACCCAAACGAGACAGCATATGCACGTAATTTACTGGATGTTCCAGAACGCAATTTATTGTTTAATGTTGGAAGACTAGATAAAGATTCTCAGGGCCTAATTATCTTCACAAATGATGGTGATTTTGCAAACTTAATCATGCATCCGTCTTCACAAATTGAAAAAGAATACATTGTTAGAACTGATATTGATATTCTGAAAAAAGACATGGATGATGCCTACAGAGGACTAATAAGGCCTTATAGAATAAAAAGTTATAAACTCTTAGGGAAAAAGGATGCTTCAGTAGTTCTCACTGAAGGTAAAAACAGAGAGATTAGAAATCTCTTTGCTGCTATGGGCTATGAAGTAAAAAAATTAACTAGGGTTAGAATTGGAAATATTGAGCTTGGAGAACTTACTCCAGGCAAATATAGAAAACTTACAAAAGCAGAAGTTAATTCATTAATTGAGAAAGCCGGGAAGAAAAAATCGGGATATGGAGAGAAGAGATGATTGTTGCAATTGATGGGCCTGCGGGCGTTGGAAAAAGCTCTATTGCCAAGATGATTTCTGAAAAATTAGGGCTTTATTATCTCAATTCAGGTAATTTTTACAGAGGTGTGACATATAGAATCCTTAATTTGGGCCTTGACCCGTCAAATCCGGCGGATTGCATTAAGGCCGCAGAAGGGGCAAAATTTGACGTGCGTGATGGTAAATTCTATTTGGATGACGAGTACGTGGAGGATATGTTACATCATCCGTCTATTGATTTGTGGGCATCAAAAGTGTCGTCTGTGCCAAAAGTTAGAGAAATAGTGAATGAAAGAATTTTGGAGCTTACAAAAAAGTTTGATATTGTTGCAGAGGGTAGAGATATGACCACCGTTGTATTTCCCAATGCAGAGTATAAATTCTTCTTTGATGCAACCCCAGAGATAAGGGCAAAAAGGCGCTACGACCAAAATCCAGAATTAATGGATTATGAAACAGTTTTGAAGGAAATTAATGAAAGAGATGCAATTGATAGAAATAAGCTAGTTGGAGGTTTAAAAATTGCATCAGATGCTATTTATATAGATACTTCATACTTGACCATAAACCAAGTTTGTGACAAAGTGATAGGAGCCGTAAAAGGCTTAAAAAAGTAGAAATATATAGGATCAGGAGAAAGAAAAGTGTCTGAAGAAAGAGAAATGGAAAACAAAGATACTGACATGCAGAGTGTATTGCAGGAGGAGTATCTAAAATCTCTTGATGGAATCGAGGACGGTCAGCTCGTTACCGGTACTGTGGTTCAGGTCAATAACGAGTATGTGTTTGTTGACGTAGGTTACAAATCGGAAGGCAGAATCCCAATGGATGAGTTTGATGAAGTCCCGTCAGTTGGAGATTCCGTTACAGTTCTTATTGTAAATAAGGAAGGAAAGGGCGGACAGGTCATCATTTCAAAGAAGAAGGCTGATGTCAAAGCAAGAGGTGAGGAGCTTAAACTTGCTGCTGAGCAAAAGACTCCAGTAGAAGGAAAGTTCACAAAGGCTATTCCTGGTGGTTTTGAAGTAGATCTTGGGTCTGACTACTATGGTTTCTGTCCACTTTCAAAGGCTGATATTGTCAGAACAGAGAACCCAGAGTCGCTCATTGGCGTTTCTGATTATTTCATTATTGAAAAGTTCCATGGTGGAAATAAGCTTAAGAGTGTTGTTTCAAGACGTGATTATCTTGAAAAGAAGATTAAAGAAAACAAAGAAAAGTTCTTCTCAACCGTAAAAGTAGGTGATGTTGTTGAAGGTGTTGCAAAGTCTTTCACAAGCTTTGGTGCTTTCATTGACCTTGGTGGTTTTGATGGTCTTCTCCATCTCAATGATATGTCTTGGGGTCATGTAAATAGACCTCGTGATTATGTCAAGAAAGGCGAAAAGATTAGACTAAGACTTATCAACATTGATCCAGAGACAAAGAAAATTAATCTTTCATTAAAGCATATGCAGGAAGACCCATGGTCAACATTTGAAGAAAAATTCAAGGTTGGTGATGTTATTACTGCTCCTGTAACAAAGATGACAACATTTGGTGTTTTCATTGAAATTGCTCCTGGTATTGAAGGTCTTGCTCATATTTCTGAACTCAGCTGGACAAAACGCATTAACAATCCTAAAGAAGTTCTCAGCATTGGTGATGTTGTACAATGCAAGATTCTTGGTTATGACCTTGATAAGAAGCGTGTTTCTCTTGGTATCAAGCAGCTTGAAGAGAATCCTTGGGACACTATTGAAGAAAGATATCCAGTTGGTATGGTTCTTTCTAGACCTGTTGTTAAAGTTACAAACGCTGGTGCATTTGTTAACTTGGAAGAGGGGATTGATGGATTCCTTCATAATGATGATGTTTCTTGGACAAAGAAAGTTAAGAGCATGTCTTCATTCTGCAAAGAAGGAGATGTAATTGATGTTACAGTTCTGAAAGTTGAGAAAGATAATCGTAGAGTCAGACTTGGTGTTAAGCAGCTTGAAGAAAACCCATGGCAGGTTCTTAAACGCCAGTATCCAAAGTACTCAACAATTTCTGGAACAGTTTCCAATGTTACAGAGTATGGCGTATTTGTTAAGGTCATTGGAGACATTGAGGGTCTTATTCCAAAGTTTGCTCTTGTTGGACCGGATGAAGTTTATACTGATGAAGTTCTTAAGAAGTTCAACGTAGGTGATCCTATTACAGCAATGGTTCTTGATATTGTTCCACAACAGCAGAAGCTTTCTCTTTCAATTAAGGAGCTGAAGAAGCGTGATCAGCAGTCTGAGGTTGCAAAGTATATGTCTAATTCTGATGATGACGACCACGTTACAATTGCAGATTTAATTTCTTCACGTGAGGAGAAATAAGAATGAAAAAGAAGCTAAGAAAAGATGAAGAAAAGACCGTTGAACAGAAACTTATTAATGGTATTTCTTCGTTCTTTGAAAAGAACCTAAAGACTGTTATCATTGCAGCTGTTGCAGTTGTAGTTGTTGTACTTGCAATCATAATAATTGTC
>CAVEGR010000112.1:7047-7594 GCA_963615565.1 Phocaeicola massiliensis
TTCTGCTCAGATTAAGATTTCTGAAATGGAAGAGAAGTATTCAGAACTTCTTGTTGCTGAAGATCCTGATTGGGCTTCATTTGAAACAGAAGTATCTGCAATGGTTAAAAACTCCTCTTATCCATCAGTTAAAGCTTCATACCTTCTTGGCTTGGCACACTATGATCAGGCAGAGTATGCTGAAGCTAGAGATGCATTTAAGAAAGCTTATGAGCTTAATAAAAGTATTTACCTTGCTCCACTTTCACTTGTAAATGAAGCTGCATGTGAAGAAGCTCTTGGCAATAACACTGCTGCACTATCTCTTTACAGTACAATTGTTTCTGATTATGCAGAAAGTGGTGTTGCAGCTAAGGCATTATTCAATGCTGGAAGAATTTACTATGAGCAGGGTAATACAGAACTTGCAAAAACTTACTTTGAGCAAGTTTCAACTGACTATCCTAACTCTGAATACGGCAAGCTTGGCAAAAACCTTGCAAACGTATTTTGAGTATACCTGAAGAGGTTAAACTGACATGAAAATGTCATACAGACACTGTTTACC
>CAVEGR010000113.1:0-2610 GCA_963615565.1 Phocaeicola massiliensis
ACCATATAGTGGTGATGAGCTTCTTAAAATGATTGTTGAAATTGAAGATGAAGTTTCAAATGATGTCCTTGTTAAAATGCTTCAAGATGCAAAGAAAAGCATCCTAGTAGAACACCAAATCCAAACATCTACAATTGATCTTGAGTTTTCAGGAGATGTTAATCTTGAACTCTACTTCCACACAAATACAGAAGGACATGAAAGAACTCTTGTAAACGACATCACAGAAAAAGCCTTCCAAGGCCGTGACCAATGGGTTTACAATTCTACAAAACAAAAGCCTTTTGTTACTGTCAACTGGGAAACTTGGGCTACCAATCATTTTTATGCATTATTTCAGTTAAATATTCAAAATACTATGCACGCAGGTTCTGATTATTCAAATGAACTTGGAGTTAAAGCACTTAGTACAAATATCCTTTTCTTACAAAATCTTGAGTTTGAACCAGCTCTTATAGATGGCAATTATCCAAATAGTGCTTTTGTTGCTGCAGGTGGTGATGGATGGAGTGCACAATTTGGAAGAGACAAACTTTCTTGGGGTGCTGGAACTACTGGAAACCTTACAATAAGCAATAACCTTCCTCATCATGAAATGGTACGCTTTACAACTTATTCCAACAAATACAAATACACTTTCTTAACTTCTTTCTTCCCTCATCCACAAAATTACTGGGAAACAACAGAAACTAAATCAACTTGGCAAGGTTTGAATAAAATTACAGGAAGTGAAAAATATGGACCTCTCAAAGGTATAAGATTCTATACAGCACATAGAGTAGAAGGTAGATTCTTCTCTGATAAGCTTACATTTACTTTAACAGAAGGCCTTATGTATATGTCTGACGACAACACAATAGACATAAGAGCACTAAACCCTGTTAACTTTAACCATAACAATTATACAAAACCAACTTCAAATTCTACTTTAGCATTTGAAGCTGACTGGACAATTATTAAGGGACTTAACGTCTATGGACAAGTCATAGTTGATGAATTGGCATTTCCAATGATTGAAACTGGACCAACAGAAAGTGATAAAGATGCACCATCGGCTTTTGGTTTATTATTGGGAGTTCAAGGTGCTTTCCCCGTCAAAGGAGGAATTCTCCACGCTTCTTTGGAATTTGCAAAGACAGACCCATATTTGTACTTACGAGACATTGATGAATATGGCTCAAAGGAAGACACCTATGGCTTAAATTATGTAGTTGCAGTTAGAAACTGGAGCTCATCTACAAACACAATAAGTTATGACGAATATACTTTGGGATACACATACGGGCCAGATGCATTAGTGGGAAATCTTAATGCAAATTGGGTATCAAGTGATTTCAAACTCAAGCTTGGTGGTAATGTTTTCTTCATGGCTCATGGTACTCACGACCTTTGGACTCAATGGGACACTTTTGGACAGGAAACTTATGAGGAATATGTAAAAAACAACAAGTCTACACCAACTCAAGGACATACAACAGCAAATGACAAATATAAAGATGCACAAAAGTTAAGAAACGCTGTTCAATATACAACTGTAATTGGTGCCAGTGCATCATATGTCATAACAAATGGCCTTAGTGCATTTGCACAGGTTGATTTCATTAACATTAACAACTATGGCAATGAAAAAGGAATCAATCAACAAGACTTGCAAATGGTCTTAAGCCTTACCTATTCGTTCTGATGGAAATAAGAAATTTCTAGGGGTGTGCCATAAGAGGTGCACCCTTCTTTTTTATCAAAAAAATTATAGGATCAACAATCTATAGCTTAATATTCTCTACATGGCACAATAGTAGCCTTGCTGGAAACGAAAAATGTAATTGGTTGCAAAAATCCTTTCTAGAGTTTAGCTAAAAGCTTGGTATTTTACCTTAATTGCAGTATGCTATAAATGAAAACCAGCAATTGTTGCAAAAATCTTTCGTTCAGGGGGCTTCTGATGGAAATTTGCAGGAATTTTTATTTAGATAAACTGATAAAAAGGAAGCATAACGGTCTAATTAAGGTTGTCACAGGCATTCGTCGCTGTGGGAAATCCTATTTGCTGAACACTATTTTCTATCGCCATCTTCTTGAAAGCAGTGTTGACGAAAGCCACATTATCCGCTTTGCTTTTGACTCTGCTGATGACCTTTCTTTAATTGGTGAAAATCTTATTCTAATAGAAAAGGAAAAACGTGGTGTAGATCCTGAAAAATTTATGTCGTATATCCGGTCTCAAATGACAGATCAGGATATGTATTATTTACTCTTGGATGAAGTGCAACTACTTGACTGTTTTGAATCTGTACTAAACGGCTACCTTCGTAAAGAAAATATGGATGTCTATGTGACTGGAAGCAATGCTAAGTTTCTGTCTAAGGATATTATTACTGAATTTGCAGGGCGTGGCGATGAAATTCATATGTATCCATTGAGTTTTTCGGAGTTTATGTCTGTATACAAGGGAGATAAATATGAAGGGTTATCGGAATATATGCTGTATGGAGGAATCCCTCTTGTTGTTCTCTGTGACGGAGCCAATGATAAGGCAGTTGCCCTTGAGAAATTGTTCAGTGAAATTTATATGCGAGATATATACAAGAGAAACAATATAAGAAATCAAGG
>CAVEGR010000114.1:0-3915 GCA_963615565.1 Phocaeicola massiliensis
GAGCAGAACCACACAAAAGCTCAGGGTTTTCTGCATTAACAAAAGCTCCACGTTCTCCTAATAAAACATTCATTCCATTTGCTGTGAAAGTTCCTTTTCCTAAAGACGTTGGTTTTAAGCTGTCTGTAATTAGAACAACCTTTCCATTTGGTTTGGTTCTTGCAACATAATTGACTAGGTCTTTGTTAACATGAACACCATCAGCAATTAGTTCACAAGAAAATCTGTTATCAATTAAAGCTGCACCAGAAACAGTGGGATCTCTATGTCCAATGCTTGGCATTGCATTGAACATATGGGTTGCATGTTTTATTCCTAAATCTACTCCTTTTTCTGCTTGTTCATAAGAAGCATTTGTGTGTCCTGCAAGAAGAACAATGTTCTCCTTTTCAGCAATGCATGCAATTTTCTCAACATTATTGAGCTCTGGGGCTATTGTCATACAAACAAGATTGCCTTTACAAAGTTCTATATAATGCCTGAAAAGATCTTCATTTGGCTCTGAAATTGAGTCTGGATCTTGTGCTCCTGCTTTTAGTGGAGATAAAAAAGGACCTTCAAAATGTATTCCAAGAATTGTTGCTCCTTTTTCTTTCCCCATAGCCTCTAATATAGCCAACGCCTCAGCTTCCATCTTTTGAGGTTTTCCAGCATAGAGAGTTGGAAGGAACCCTGTTACACCAAAATCTGCAAGACAGTCAGACATTTTCAAAATTGATTCTGCTTTTGCGTCTTCCGTTCCAAAGCCACCAATTCCATGAATATGTGTATCAATCAGTCCGGCGGTGACAAGTTTTCCATTAGCCTCATAAACCTCATTGGCTTCATGCTGTTTCTTGTCATAGTCATCCATATCAAAAACATCTGTTATGCGGCCATCTTGGGAAACAAGAATTCCACTTTTTCCCCTTGATGCACTGTCTGTGATTAAGTTTGCATTTTTAATTAATAGGGCGTTTTTCATGCTTATAGTATAGCAACGCAACGCCCTTCAAGCAATTGTACTTAAATGCATAACGCTTTGGAAAAAGATAAGTCCTTGTTGTTTTGAAAATGCTTTTTTTGCAAATTGTTTGACGGCAGAAAAAAAACGTGATAACATGTAAGATAACCCAATTTTCAATGAGTGATATTGGGGTTTTTTTATGATAAGAGGTTTGTAAAAACCTCATAGGAGAAATAAATTGAATCGCGAGGCTATTCCATCAATACATTTTTATGACCAAGATTTCGTTGATCTCTATGACAGGTCTTGGGTTTGGATTGATGAATTTTGGAAGAAGGGAACAGAAGAAAACGGTTTTACAGGAAACTACATTTCATACAATGATCAGAAGACATTTGATATGTTTAGTTGCTGTTTGTCGTCCATGTTTCTGAATTATAGCAATCAAACCTATTCTCCTTTTGATATGATAGATTTCTTTTATTCTAAACAAGAGCCAAATGGGGCAATTAGGGCACAATACAGCATTGAAGATGGTTCTCCTGTTCTCTCTGAAGACAACCCAGAAGGGGTTGTGATACCTCTTTTTGCCTATGTTGAGTTTTTGTTTTATCATAAAATTGGAAATAAAAAGAGGTTAAAAGACGTTGTTCCTATTTTGGAGAATTATTTTAACTGGCTTAAAGAAATGTTTCAGAAAGAAAATGGTCTTTTCTCTGTTCCAATAGGGGCATGTCTTACGGGTAATGTCCCGCGTGAAAATGCCTTTTATCCTGTAGATTTCAATACTCTCATGGCTCTTAATGCTCTATATATGTCCAATATTGGAGATATTTTAAACGATAAAGAACTGAGCTTTAGATATAAGAGAATGTATTTTGCGCTGAAGACAAGAATAAATAATCTTATGTGGGATTCTGAGACAGGCTTCTACCATGACTTGGATGTTCAAGAACAACGATTGCCTCTTAAGATGATTGGAGCTTATTGGACACTTCTTGCGGAGATTCCAAATGATGAACGCGCTGCAAGAATGATTGAATATCTCCAAAATCCAGACTATTTTGGTACAGACAATCCTTTCCCCAGTGTAAGTGCAGATTCTCCTTGTTACAATGAAAATGCTCAAGGCTATTGTGGCGCGGTTATTCCTTCTAACATTTATTGTGTTGTGAAAGGTCTTGAAAAATATGGAGAGAACGTGTTTGCTCGCGAATGTGCAATTCGCCATGTTTATTTTATGCTAGACACTTTACATCCAGGAGAAGAAGTTCAAGGAGATGTTTGGGAAGCATATCTTCCAAATAAAGAAGGAACTCCTTCGCCAGTTGAAAATTCTAATGGAGAAGTTTTTCCCCGTAGAAAATTTTTACCACAAGTGTGTCTTGTGACTATTACAATGATGATTGAAGACATTATAGGGCTTGATGTTTCGCTTCCACGAAAGACGGTCTATTGGATGGTTCCAAATTTAGAAGTTATGGGTATTGAAAATCTTTCACTCAAGAGGAATCTTATTACAATTTTGAGCAATAAAAATGCTAGAGGGTGGGAGATTAGACTTGAGAGTGAAAAACTCTATTACTTCACAATTGAGATTTTGGACGAGAAGAAAAAGAAGACACTTCCTATCCCAAGTGGAAAGTGTTCCATGCTTATAGACAAGCTTTGAAGAAAGGCGGGCTTTGATATTTAATTGACTAGAGGTTTTTGCAAAACCTCACTAATGGCGGAAAAGAATGAGCTGGATTGGTAAGATTATAGGGGGAACTATAGGGTTTTTTCTTGGTGGTCCTCTTGGCATGATTGCAGGTGCCGTTTTTGGGCATATGTTGGATAAAAGTTCTGAAATCTCAGAAGATGGAGACGGCCAAAACTTCACAAACAATGGCCCAAATGGCCAGTCTAATGGTTATTCTAGATATTATTTCTTCAATACGGGCTATGGAAAGTCTCAAATGGTGTTCTTTGTTGGCTGTTTCTCAATGCTGGCAAAACTTGCTTCTGCAGATGGGACTATTAGTGAGAATGCTAAGAGAAAGATCCAGGAGTTCATGATTAATGATCTTCATTTGATGGGTCCAAGCTATAACAACGCTGTGAACATTTTCAACCAAGCCCTTAATCAAAATAGCACATTTGAAGGCCTTGTTACTCAGTTCTATGAAAATTTTAAAAACTCACCAGCAATTTTACAGTTGATGATTGATATTTTCTACCGTGTAGCTTATGCAGACTCCGTAATTTCTAAAAGAGAAGAGGAAATGATTGAGTATGCCGCAAGCGTGTTCCAGATTCCACAAAGTGTTTTGGACAGTATCCGTAGAAAATACGGCATTACAAATGCACCTTCAAAGGCGTATGCTGTGCTTGGTTTAACAGAAGATGCAAGTGATGCAGAAATCAAGAAAGCATACAGAAAACTCATTTTAGAATTCCATCCAGATACTGTTGCAGCAAAAGGAATGGCCGATGAATTTAAAGAATATGCCACAAAGCGGTTCAGAGAAATTCAAGAAGCGTATGAACAAATAGCCAAAGAGCGTGGCATTAAATAGAGCTAGTTTTTTTTAAACATACAAACCGTAAAATTTTTTTTAACACTTTTATTGAAAACCATGAAATTTTGTTTTACACTTTTCTGTTCTTGCTGTATGCTTAAAACATGGAACAGATAAAAGAAATATTAAAGCAAATAATTATAGATAACCAAGAAAATCTGCCTCTTCCTTTGATACAAAGAGACTTGGAAATAGAAAGAATTTCAAAGAAGGCAACAATTGTTCTTGGGGTAAGACGTTGTGGCAAGACTTCTTTACTTCTTGAGTATCTAGGGACCTTATTAAAACAGGGTTTGGAAAGATCCTGTATATGTCATATTGATTTTTCTGACGATAGATTACAATCTATTAACCCGTAACTTTTAGAATTTAGGTTGATGAAATAGAATTCATCTCATCAATAACAGC
>CAVEGR010000115.1:0-28748 GCA_963615565.1 Phocaeicola massiliensis
TACCGTCAGGTCTGCGGTATTCCTTCTTTGTTCTGACAATGACAGCCTTCAAAACATCACCCTTTTTAATGGCTCCGTTTGGAAGTGCATCTTTAACAGCAACAACAACAATGTCGCCAACGCCAGCCACATATCTATGGCTGCCGCCGAGGACTTTAATAACTTGGACAAGTCTGGCTCCGCTGTTGTCTGCAACGTTCATGTATGATTGCATCTGTACCATGACTTATCTCCTTATTTAGCTCTCTCAACAATCTGAGAAAGTCTCCAGCATTTATCTTTGCTGATATGACGGCACTCAACTACCTTAACAGTGTCACCTACGTGAGCATCATTCTTCTCGTCGTGAGCCTTCAGCTTCTTTGAAGTGGTAACATACTTCTTGTACAGCGGGTGCAGACTTCTGTTGTGGACAGTAACAACAATGGTCTTGTCCATTTTGTCGCTGGTAACCACGCCGATAAAGGTTTTCTTCTTGGATTCCATAATTCACCCTCTTACTTTGCCTTGCGGATGCCTAAAGCATACTCATGAATAATGGTATTCAGTCTTGCAATCTGTCTTCTGACATTGCGAACCTGAAGAGGATTCTCAACATGGCCTAAGACCTTTTCCATTCTCATGTTCAAATAGCTCTTATTTAGCTCATCACGCTTTGCAACGAGCTCGTTATAGGACAGTTTATCAAATGAGTTCTTCATGCTTCTTCAACCTTCCTTCTTGCGACGAACTTCGTCTTAATTGGGAGCTTGGATGCTGCAAGAAGAAGTGCTTCTCTTGCGAGGCTCTCTTCTACTTCACCCATCTCAAACATGACTGCACCCTGTTTTACGACTGCAACCCAACCTTCTGGAGCACCTTTTCCGTTACCTTGTCTAGTTCCGATAGGCTTTGATGTATAAGGCATATCTGGATAAATTCTAATCCAAACCTTACCACCACGCTTTACGTGACGAGTCATGGCAACACGAGCGGCCTCAATCTGGCGATTGGTGATCCATCTTGGCTCAAGAGCAACAAGACCGTAGTCACCAAAGGCAATAGAATTACCACGATGTGCAACGCCGTCTCTTGTGCCTCTCTGCTTCTTTCTAAACTTTACTCTTTTAGGACTAAGCATTTCTGATTACCCCTTATCTTGTTTCTACTGCATCGTCAGAAACTGTCTCTGGAGCTTTCTTTACAAGAAGTCCAGCATCATCTTTCTTGACTCTGTCATAGATTTCACCATTGAAAATCCAAACTTTGACACCAATAGCACCAAAGGAGGTATCTGCAACAGCAAAACCATAATCAATATCACTTCTAAGTGTATGAAGTGGAATTCTTCCTTCCTTCATCCATTCAGAACGTGAAATCTCAGCTCCACCAAGACGACCGGAAACCCTAATCTTGATACCCTGAACACCAGCAGCTGTAGCTTTGGAGATAGCTGTCTTCATTGCTCTCTTATATGCTGTGCGTCCAGCAATCTGCTTTGCAACACTCTGTGCAATAAGCTGGGCATCCTTCTCTCCATGTTCAATACTCTTGATCTTTACTTGGACCTTTTTGGTTGAACATTTCTGAAGCTGTTCACAAATCTTTTCAATATTGGCACCTTTTGTACCAATAATAACGCCTGGGCGGTTTGTACTGATGAGAACAGTCACACGCTGAGGCTTTCTGCTAATCTCAATATCAGAGATTTCAGCACCCTGAACTTCAGGGCACTTGAGAAGAGCCTTGCGGAGCTGTAAATCCTCATGCAGAGTTTCTGCATACTCTCTTGGATCTACATACCACTTTGACTTCCAAGTCTTGTTGACTCCCAGACGGAATCCAATAGGATTAACTTTCTGTCCCATTTACTTACTCCCCAACGATTTCGCTTACTTCAACGGTAATGTGAGACATTCTCTTAAGGAGGATGTCACGCTTTCCGTGGGATCTTGCCCAAACTCTCTTAAGCATTGGACCGCCATCAACGCAAATCTTTGAAATCTCAAGCTGACTTTCATCAAGCTTGCTATTCTTATACATTGCGTTAGCACCAGCACTCTCCAATACTTTAAGGATGAGACGAGCACCCTTCTGAGGCATTGCATTAAGGATGCCATAGGCTTCCTCATAACTCTTACCTCTTACCAAATCCGCAACAGGACGAACCTTTGAAGGGGAAACCATGAGATACTTTGCACAAGCTCTATAAGTTGTTGCCATACTCTGCCTCCTCAAGCCTTCTTGTCCGAACCGGAGTGACCACGGAATGTTCTTGTAGGAGCAAACTCACCAAGTTTGTGTCCAACAAGGTTCTCTGTCACGAAAACCGGAATCCAAGTCTTCCCGTTATATACGGAAATTGTAAAACCTACCATGTCAGGGATGATCGTGGAACTTCTTGAGAAAGTCTTGATCATATCCTTATGACCTGCGTTGTTTGAAGCTTCAACTCTTTTGAGAAGCTTTGGCTCCACAAAAGGTCCTTTTTTAATTGATCTAGCCACGTTCCAACTCCTACTTGCGCTTCTTCACGATGAATTTGCCCGAAGGTTTCTTCTTTGAACGAGTCTTGGCACCCTTGGTTGGTTTGCCCCAAGGAGTTACCGGATGACGTCCAGCTGCGGTCTTTCCTTCACCACCACCATGTGGGTGATCTACTGGGTTCATGACAACACCACGAACCTTTGGTCTCTTACCAAGATGGCGACTTGCACCAGCCTTGCCCAAAGAAACGTTCATGTGGTCTTCATTTCCCAAGAAACCGATTGTGGCATAACACTCACCAAAAACCATTCTCATCTCACCAGAAGGCAGGCGAAGAGTAACATAGTCGCCTTCCTTGGCAATGATTGTGGCTCCAAGACCAGCACCACGGACAAGCTGTCCGCCACGGCCCAGTGTGAGCTCAACATTGTGTACTGTCAGACCAAGGGGAATGTTCTTAAGTGGAAGAGCACATCCAGCCTTAAGAGGAGCGTTTGGACCACTGATAACTGTAGTTCCAACAACGAGTCCTTTTGGTGCGAGAATGTAGCGCTTCTCACCGTCTGCATAGAATACCAATGCAATATTTGCACTGCGGTTAGGATCATATTCAATAGTTTTGACTGTGCCTGGAATACCAAACTTATCACGCTTAAAATCGATAATTCTGTATGCGCGTTTGTGTCCACCACCTCTTCTGCGAACGCTAATACGTCCAAAAGAGTCACGGCCTGCAGTCCTGTTTAGGCTTGTTGTCAAAGATCTTTCTGGTTTCTGAGCAGTGATTTCGCTTCTTACCAGAACTGTTCTCTGACGGAGACCTGGTGTATTTGGTTTATAACTCTTTAATGCCATACTCCGTCTCCTTATACACCTTCAATTGCTTCGATCACTTCGCCCTTAGACAAAGTGACAATCGCCTTCTTCCAGCTTGGTGTGTAGCCCTTAATGTAGCCACCCTTACCTCTGGAGAACTTTGGCTTTCCAGCCACATTTATTACGTTGCAAGAAGTTGGGTTAACTTTAAAGACTTCTTTAACTGCGTTCATAATCTGGAACTTGTTAGCCTTTGCGTCAACCTTGAATGTATACTTCTTACACTCCAATTCACGAGCGAAGCTTGATTTCTCGCTGAGAATAGGTTCAATTATTACTTGATCTGCTCTCATCTCATCACCTCTTACTCTTGGTCGCCATAGAACTCGTTAAGGTTCTTTGCTGCAGTCTCAAGCATAATGACCTTTCTTCCGTAAAGGAGTTCCTTTGCAGAAAGTTTGTCATAAGAAAGAACATGCAGATATGGGATGTTCTTTGCGGCACGGCGAAGCATTGCATCATCATCTTTCATGATGAGAACTGTTCTCTTTCCGTCCTCAACGAAATTCTTAAGAATTCCAGCGAGTGTCTTTGTTTTACCATCTTCACTTGTGAAATCCTCAACCAGTACCAAGCGCTCTTCCTCAACAGAAAGAGAAAGGAGTGACTTCATTGCGAGACGCTTTACCTTCTTTGGAAGTGTATAGCTGTAGTCTCTTGGCTTTGGCCCAAAGATTGTTCCGCCACCAACCATGATAGGAGACTTCTTGTCACCTCTTCTGGCATTACCAGTTCCCTTCTGTTTGAAAGGCTTAGTATTGCTGTAATTAACTTCAGCACGAGTTTTTGTGCATGCGGTACCAACGCGGCGGTTGGCAAGCTCATTATTTACAGCGTGATAAATTGAACCATTGCTTACTTCAATTCCAAAAACGTCTGGATTGAGCTCAATGGATCTAATTTCTTTGCCGTTTACTGAATAAACTTTTGCTTCCATGATCACGCCCCTACTTCTTTACCGCTTTCTTTACTACAACAATGCTCTGTGCAGGTCCAGGAATAGCACCCTTGACCATAAGAACCTGAAGATTCTCATCTACACGAACAACTTTAAGGTTCTGAACTGTAACTCTTTCAAAACCCATGTGACCAGCCATCTTCTTACCTTTAAAAGTTCTAGATGGGTCTGATGACATTGCTGTACCACCAAGATCTCTATGGAACTTGGAACCGTGGGTTGCACGTCCGCCACCAAAACCGTGACGCTTCATACCACCCTGATAGCCTTTACCTTTTGACGTTCCAGTAACATCAACAAATCTGATGTCCTTAAAAAGGTCAACACCAAGAACATCTCCAACTTGGACTTCCTTGTCATAATCACGGAATTCCATGAGAGTCTTTAATGGGTTGCCATTGAACTGTCCAGCGTATGGCTTTGTTGCGCGGCTAGCTTTCATTTCGCCTGAACCAAGAACTGTAGCATTGTAACCATTCTTTTCCTCGGTTCTTTCCGCGACAACTACGTTGCCTTCAACTTTAATGACAGTGACAGGTGTAAGCTGGCCTTTCTCGTCAAACACCTGTGTCATGCCAACTTTCTTTCCGATAAGCCCTAACATCTCTTACCTCATTACTGCTTTATCTCTACATCAACACCAGCCGGGAGCTCAAGTTTCATTAAAGCTTCCATGACCTTGTCTGTAGGATCTAAAATATCAATTAACCTCTTATGGGTTCTCATTTCAAACTGTTCGCGTGATTTCTTGTTTACGAACGGTGACTTCAAAACAGTGATTTTGTTAATGCGGGTTGGGAGAGGTACTGGACCAGAGACCTTTGCTCCAGCCTTAACAACTGTTTGTACAATAGACATTGCGCTCTGCTCTACAAGCTCAACATCAAAACCTCTCAGTCTAACGCGAATTCTATCGTTAGCCATTTTTCCTCCAAAAAATCAGGTCTTGCCCAGAGCTAATCTCTAGGCAAGACATTCGTATTTAATTATTACTCGAGAATTTCTGTAACCTGACCGGATGCAACAGTTCTTCCGCCTTCACGGATAGCGAAGCGAAGTCCCTTATCCATAGCAATTGGGTGAATAAGTTCAACAATAAGATCTGTGTGATCACCAGGCATGACCATGTGGACACCCTCTGGAAGACTTACTGTACCAGTAACGTCAGTTGTTCTGAAATAGAACTGTGGTCTGTAACCAGCAACGAATGCGCTGTGACGTCCACCTTCTTCCTTTGAAAGAACGTAAACTGTTCCAATGAACTTTGTGTGTGGTGTGATTGATTTTGGCTTTGCAAGAACCTGTCCTCTGACAACTTCCTTCTTATCAACACCTCTAAGGAGTGCACCAATGTTATCACCAGCCTGTCCTTCATCAAGGAGCTTGTTGAACATTTCAACGCCTGTTACGACTGTGTCACGTGTTTCACGAATACCAACAATCTGTACAGGATCGTTAACATGAATAACACCACGCTCAACTCTACCAGTAACAACTGTACCACGGCCAGAAATTGAGAAGATGTCTTCAATTGGCATAAGGAATGGAAGGTCTGTAGCTCTGACTGGAAGTGGAATGTAATCATCCATAGCCTTGAGGAGCTCTTCAATGCAAGCTGTTGCTTCTGGATTGTCTGGCTCTGTCATTGCCTTATATGCAGATCCTTTGATAACTGGGCAGTTGTCACCATCAAAGCCGTAGCTGTTGAGGAGATCTCTCATCTCTTCTTCAACGAGGTCTCCAAGCTCTGGGTCATCAATCTGGTCCATCTTGTTAATGAAAACGATGATTGAAGGTACACCTACCTGTCTTGCGAGAAGGATGTGTTCCTTTGTCTGTGCCTTAGCACCATCATCAGCAGCAACAACAATGATTGCACCGTCCATCTGTGCAGCACCAGTAATCATGTTCTTGATGTAGTCTGCGTGTCCCGGGCAGTCAACGTGAGCATAGTGTCTGTTATCAGACTGATACTCAACGTGTCTTGTGTTGATGGTTATTCCTCTAGCCTTCTCTTCTGGAGCGTTATCAATCTCATCATAGTTCATGAGCTTGTCGCCGTACTTTCTTGCGCAATACTGTGTGATTGCAGCTGTGAGAGTTGTCTTACCGTGGTCAACGTGACCAATAGTACCAACGTTTACGTGTGGCTTGGTTCTCTCAAACTTCTCTTTAGCCATCATGTCCTCCTTGTGACCTTTTGTCACAAATCCAATAAATAAATAAGAATGTGCTCTAAAGGCACAAAGCCTTTACCAACTTACCATCGAGACAAACCTATTTTGTTTTATGAGTTACTAAAAAGAAGGAATCCAGAGGTCAGAGCCCCAACGTCTTGGGAAACCGACATAGCACAATTTGTAAAAACCGTGTTTCTGGAACCACCTTATCACCCCTAAAATGATTGGTTTGGCTCTAGAATCTCACTCTTCTGATACTTTTAGGGCATACCAGTGGCGAGACACCTTGGGTAATATAGTCGAAAACCCAATTTTGTGTCAAGCACCGGGAAAAAATAATCTAATTTCTTTTATTTTAAGGAAAAGGAGCTACATTTCCTAGAAGGTTAAGTAGTCATACATGAAAGAATCAAAGCATTCGTGAATGAGCTGTTGGCCCTTTTCATTTGGATGAATTCCATCTAAACACATTAAATCTTCATCTTTTTCGTGCTCAAAAGCAGTTCTTATGTCTACTAAAGGAATACCACGTCCTGCAGCAATACCTTTAACGGCATCGGAATAAATCTGCTGGAAGTTTGCAATGCGGTTGATATCTCCAAGCCAGCTCATGACCCTATCTTTTGCAAGATTCAGACTTTGGCAGAACCAATTGAAGTACTTTTCGCTTTGTACCGGAACCAAAGTGGTGAGAACTGGTTTTGTTCCCTTTTCAACCAAGCTGTCAATCATGTCTTCATATGTGCCAATAAATGTGTTGATATCAGTATTTGGACCATGGACACCAAGAGGATCATCATTTACTTCTTTCCACTTGAAGTCACTGTCATTTCCACCAAAATCCATAACCATAAACTCTGGCACCTCTCCTGTAAACTTCTTTTTTACAAACTCCCATGCCTTTGTTACGGTACAGCCAAACTTACTGTGGTTCTCAAGCATAAGTCCTGCTCTATCTGCAATCATGCTAAAACCAAGTCCATCACATACTATATATTTATTTGTATCCTCTTCCAGTCTAATGCCTTTGAGAATTGAATCACCTAATACACAAAGTTTTCCGTTGCTCATATGTTGCCTCCGAATTCCTTTGAATTCCTTTGAATTACGTTATCTAAGGGATAACATCAAACAAGGCATAAGAAAATAGCCATTTTTATTCATTTTGATTTTTTGAGGAAGACTAACTATGAAATTAAGGCTCAAAAGTGCATACTTACTAGACATAGTTAAGGCTAACTATCTAGATTCATTTTGTTTACAAACAACAAGATAATAAAAGTGTTAACTACTAGTGAATAGAATGTCCTATTCAGCAAAAATAGGCGAGCTTTACTAGAAAGAATAGTGAACACCTTATGACATAACAAAGGTGGCAAAAGGCAAATTAGCGTAAAAAAAGACCCACGAAGCTGAACTCGGGGTCTTTTTTGTGTTATTTGTTTTCCAGTTCTTAGAAATCTTAAAGTTCTTAATTTTCTTGAAGAAATTAGAATCTGATGTGGCTGAAAGCCTTGTTGGCTTCTGCCATTCTGTGCATATCTTCCTTCTTCTTGAAAGCTGAACCGGTATTTGCATATGCATCAAGCATCTCAGCAGCAAGCTTCTCGCTCATGGATTTACCAGAACGGCCACGTGCGGCAGCGATAATCCAGCGCATTGCAAGAGCTTCACGTCTTGGCTCTCTAATTTCAGTAGGAACCTGATATGTAGCTCCACCAACTCTCTTTGACTTTACCTCAACAGCAGGCTTAACATTGTCAAGAGCCTTGTTGAAAACATCAAGAGGGGCATCACCAGTCTTTTCGCCCATGATTTTCATGGCATCATAAAGAATGCGTGTGCTAACTGATTTCTTTCCGTCAAGCATCATGCGGTTGATAAACTTCTCAACAACAATGCTGTTGTATACGGAATCTGGAAGGACATCTCTAACAGGTGCGTTTGTTCTTCTTGACATACAGATACCTCCTCATCAAGCCTTTGGCTTCTTTGTACCGTACTTGGAGCGGCTTCTCTTTCTGTCTGTGACACCCTGAGTATCCTTTGTACCACGAATGATGTGATAACGAACACCAGGAAGGTCCTTAACTCTTCCACCACGAAGCAATACAACAGAGTGCTCCTGGAGGTTGTGTCCAATACCTGGAATATAGGCTGTGACTTCAATGCCGTTTGAGAGACGGACACGAGCAACCTTTCTCAAAGCTGAGTTAGGTTTTTTAGGTGTTACAGTCATGACCTTTGTGCAAACACCACGTTTCTGTGGGCAGCCTTCCAAAGCAGGGGACTTGGTCTTGTGTGTAACCTTTGAACGACCCTTTCTGATCAGTTGGTTAATTGTAGGCATTATGCTACTCCTCACCGTACACGACGCTTCCGGAACACAAAAGCGCCGGAACAACTGCCATGTACGCAAATAAACCACCCATACGGATGATTGTAGGCTGTACTAAAGAAATCTAAAGCACGGCCCTGTGAGGTTTTTGTACAACCTAAAGCTTATACAAAAACCTCTTTATCTCAAAAATCAAGGTCAGCGTGTGACTCAGTCTTCGTCGTCAGAGAAGTTATCATCTCCAACAAACTCTTCTTCATCACCCTCAATTGTTGACATATCAGCCAAATCTTCGTAGTTCTCTTCCTGAGCTCTTGAGCTCATTGCAGATTCAACTTTATCGTTAACAACTTCAATAGTGTCTTCATCCTTAAGTTTAACGTTTCTGTAGCACGCCATACCTGTTCCAGCAGGAATAAGGTGTCCTATGATGACGTTTTCCTTAAGGCCACGCAACTCATCTCTACTACCAGCAATTGCAGCATTTGTCAAGACCTTTGTAGTCTCTTGGAATGAAGCAGCACTGATAAATGAGTCAATTGACAACGAAGCATTAGTAATACCAAGTAAGCAAGGTCTTGCAGTAGCAGGCTGACCACCACCAGCCAAGACTTCCTCGTTCTCCTTGTGAAATTTGAACTTGTCAACTTTCTGTCCAAGGATGAACTTAGTATTTCCAACGTTGATAATCTCAACTTTCTTAAGCATCTGACGAACAATGATGCCTAAGTGCTTATCATTAATATCTACGCCCTGAAGCCTGTAAACTTCCTGAACCTCATTAAGCAAGAACTGCTGAAGTGCATTTTCACCAGAAATAGCCAAAATGTCATGTGGATCAATGTTTCCATCACAAAGACGTTCAGCTGCTTCTACATGGTCCCCTTCTCTTACAAGAATGTGCTTACCAAGAAGGATTGCATGTGAATGTTCTTCGCCAAAATCGTCTGTAACAATAACAATTCTCTTTCCTTTTGAAACAGGACCAAATGAAACAACACCACTTGCCTGAGCAAGAACTGCAACGTTTCTTGGCTTTCTTGCTTCAAAGAGTTCTCCAACCCTTGGAAGACCACCGGTGATGTCCTTTGTCTTAACACTGGCCATCAAAAGTCTTGCAATGACATGTCCTTTGGTTACCATTTCACCGTCAGCAACCTGAATGTAAGAAGAACCTGGAAGCAAATAAGAAGCAATTGTCTTTCCTTCTGCATCAACAATTTCAAGTCTAGGCTCAACATTTTCCAGTGTATGGTCTGTAACTCTGTATCCAATAATACCAGTTTCTTCGTTGACTTCTTTGAGAAGAGTTGTTCCCAAAGTAAGGTCAACAAATTTAACCATACCATCACACTCAGAGATAATTGGCTCTGCAAATGGGTCAAATGTCATAAGAGCTTCACCAGCTTTAACGTAGGTGTTCTCTTCTACCTTAACTTCTGAACCAGCTCTTGCATCAATTTTCTCTTCTGCGGCGAGAATCAAGAGCTTATCTCCAGCAATCTTGACCATGCCCCCCTTGTTTCCACAGATGCATTCTTCTTTTCCATTTGTGCAGACAAGTGAGTTACCTGCAACCTTACAGCCGTCTTCAATGCCATCAGCAAGCTTTGTTTTCTTTGAGTAAGCAAACTCATCCAAAACATTTCTATAGAAGATGTGTCCCTTTCTAGTAAGAAGTTTTACATTGTCTTCTTCTCTTACAACTGTATTACCAGTAAGCTTTGTAACAAAGACAGGATGTTTGAAGGAAATACTATTTTCCTCAGCACTTGTTGAAGCTGTACCACCAACGTGGAAAGTTCTCATTGTAAGCTGAGTACCTGGCTGACCAATTGACTGTGCAGCAATAATACCAACTGCCTCACCAACATCAACAGGCTTGTTTGTTGCAAGGTTTCTACCATAGCACTTACGGCAAACTCCATGCTCTGCTTCACAAGTAAGAACTGTTCTAACAAGAACGCTTTCTACTCCAGCATCCTCAATCTGTTTTGCTTCTTCATCTGTAATCTCATGATCAAGAGGAACAATTATCTCACCAGTGTTTGGATTGACAACATTTTCAAGTGTGTAATGACCTGTGATTCTATCTGCCAAAGAAGAAATAACTTCATCACCATCTTTAATTGCAGATCTAGCAATACCGTTGATAGTTCCACAATCATCTTCTGTAACAACAACATCTTGAGAAATATCAATAAGTCTTCTTGTAAGGTAACCAGCTTCAGCTGTTTTCAAAGCTGTATCTGACAAACCTTTTCTGGCTCCGTTTGTTGAAATGAAGAACTCAATAATTGAAAGACCTTCTTTGAAGTTTGACTTAATTGGGAACTCAATAATATCGCCATTAGGCTTAGACATAAGACCACGCATACCACCCAACTGACGAATCTGGGTCTTAGAACCTCTAGCACCAGAGTCTGCCATGAGGAACAATGGGTTAAATCCATTCTGGCTTTCTTTGAGTTTTGCCATAAGTTCATCAGCAAGCTCTTCATTTGTCTGAGACCAAATATCAATCAATCTGTTATAACGCTCTTCCTGAGTGATTTGTCCATGGTGGTACTGCTCAAGAACTTCAGCCTGCTTTTCGTTAGCTTCATCAACAAGGGCTTTCTTGGATTCTGGAATAATCATATCTGAAAGACCAATTGTTGCACCAAATACAGTTGCATACTTAAATCCAACGTCTTTGATGGCGTCTACAAGCTTAACTACAACAGAATTTGCACTGTTCTTCAAGGCTAAGGCTATCAATTTCTTAAGTTCTTTGTCTCCAAAGCACTTGTTGAAATAGTTCTTGAAATCCAATCCATTTACCTTTGGAAGAGCATCATAGAACAAAAGTCTTCCAGGAGTTGTGTAATCTTCTTCATTTTTTGGATATGTGAATCTATAGCCATCTGGAAGTTTGTAGCCAATTTTTGCATTGTATGAAAGACTTCCAGCCTCAATAGCCATTTGGATTTCATCAAGGTCATCATAATAACGCCCTTGTCCCTTATCATTGTTCTTAGCTCTTGTAAGGTAGTTAATACCAAGAACCATATCCTGTGAAGGATAAACAATTGGCTTACCGTTTGCTGGGTCTAGGAGGTTTGTTGCACTGAGCATCAAAGTCCAACACTCAAGCTGAGCTGCTTGTGTAAGAGGAACGTGAACAGGCATCTGGTCTCCGTCAAAGTCAGCGTTGAATGCATGACATACTAGCGGATGAAGTTTAATAGCCTTTCCATCTACCAAAACAGGTTCAAAAGACTGAATACCAAGCCTATGGAGTGTAGGAGCTCTGTTGAGCATAACAGGATGTTCTTTTACAACATCATCAAGAACTGCCCAAACATCTGAAGTTTCCTGCTCAACCAAAGTCTTTGCTTTCTTTACGTTAGAAGCAAGACCACTTTGAACAAGCTTTCTCATAAGGAAAGGCTTGTAAAGTTCAAGAGCCATCTTTGCAGGAAGACCACACTGATGCAGTCTAAGTTCTGGACCAACAACAATTACAGAACGTCCGCTGTAGTCTACACGCTTACCAAGGAGGTTCTGTCTGAAACGACCCTGCTTACCTTTAAGCATATCTGAAAGAGACTTGAGAGGTCTGCTGTTAGCACCTTTAACGGCACCACGTTTTCTCTTGGAGTTATCAAACAAAGCATCAACAGCTTCCTGAAGCATTCTTTTTTCGTTTCTAACAATAATATCAGGAGCATGAAGACTAATAAGTCTCTGCAGTCTGTTATTTCTATTGATAACTCTTCTGTAAAGGTCATTGAGATCACTTGTTGCAAATCTACCACCATCAAGCTGAACCATAGGTCTGAGATCTGGTGGAATAACAGGAATAACAGTGAGAATCATCCACTCTGGCTTGTTGTCGCTGTCACGGAAGTTTTCAACAACTTCAATTCTCTTGAGAAGTCTCTTATCAACAGATTTAGTGCTGTTTTTCATCTGCTCTCTGAGTTCTTCACTAAGTTTCTTTAAATCCAATTCAGAAAGAAGGATTCTAATAGCCTCAGCACCCATACTTGCAGTAAAGGAATCACCATACTGTTCACGAGCATTAATATATTCTTCCTCAGAAAGAAGTTGCTTATACTTTAAGTCTGTATCACCAGGATTGAGAACAATATATTTCTCATAGTACAAAACGCTCTGAAGAGCTGTTTTGGAAATGTCCAAAAGCAAGCTCATTCTTGAAGGAACGCTTCTGTAATACCAAATATGAGATACAGGAGAAGCTAGAGTAATATGTCCCATTCTTTCACGACGGACTTTGACATTGGTAACTTCAACACCACATCTGTCGCAAACAACACCCTTGTAACGGATAGACTTGAACTTTCCACAGTAGCATTCCCACTCTTTTGTGGTTCCAAAAATCTTTTCGCAGAAAAGTCCTTCTCTCTCCGGTCTAAGAGTTCTGTAGTTAATGGTTTCTGGCTTCTTAACCTCTCCATATGACCAATCTTTGATCTGCTCTGGAGAAGCAAGCTTAATCATTACATTATTAAAATCTTGAATATCTTTCATCTGTCCAGCTCCCTAAATCAAAGACCCTTCTTCTTGGCAATAATCTCTTCATCTCTTTCTGTCAGAGCAACCTGCTTACCCTTGGAATCATAAACACTCATATCCAAGGCAAGACCACGGATTTCTTGAACAAGAACGTTGAAAGCCTCTGGCATTCCAGCATTAGATGCAGGTTCTCCCTTAACAATGCTTTCATAAATCTTTACACGTCCGTTCATGTCATCACTCTTGATAGTAAGGAATTCCTGAAGAGTATTTGCAGCACCATAAGCCTCAAGTGCCCAAACTTCCATTTCTCCAAGTCTCTGACCACCAAACTGTGCCTTACCACCCAACGGCTGCTGGGTAACAAGAGAATAAGGACCAGTACTTCTAGCATGCATCTTGTCATCAACAAGGTGGTGCAACTTAAGATAGTAGATATAGCCACAGAAGACTGGGTTCACAAATGGAACACCTGTTCTTCCATCATACAAAGTGGTCTTAGAATTAATTGGAAGACCAGCTTCTTTCATCTTTTCTTCAATTTGTTCCATGGAAGCACTTTGGAAAACAGGGGTTGAATACCACTGATCAAGCTTCACAGCAGCCCAACCAAGTTGTGTTTCCATAAGCTGTCCAATGTTCATTCGTGAAGGAACACCAAGTGGGTTAAGACAAACATCAAGAGGTGTGCCGTCTTCCATGAAAGGCATATCCTCTTCTGGGAGAATTCTTGAAACAACACCCTTATTTCCATGTCTACCAGCCATCTTATCGCCCTGACGAAGCTTTCTCTTGGTTGCGATAAGGACTTTGATTGTCTCTTCAACTCCAGGTGGAAGGTCATCACCACCTTCACCCTTTTTCAGTCTCTGAACATCTATAACAATGCCTTCAGTGCCATGTGGAACCTTAAGAGAAGTATCACGAACTTCCTTGGCCTTTTCCCCAAAGATAGAATTTAGAAGCTTAAACTCAGGAGTTGTATCACTTTCACTCTTTGGAGTTACTTTTCCAACAAGAATGTGACCCGGATGAACCATGGTACCAATCTTTACAATGCCTTCTTCATCAAGCATTTCAAGCATTTTATCATTGGTATTTGGAATATCACGTGTAAGTTTCTCTGGACCCAGTTTAGTCTCTCTAATATCGGTTGAGAACTCCTTGATATGGATGGAAGTATAGATATCGTCCTTGACAACTCTCTCTGAAATGAGAACAGCGTCCTCGTAGTTGTATCCATTCCATGGAACAAAACCAACAAGAATGTTTCTACCTAGAGCCAAGTCACCTCTATCTGTTGCTGGACCGTCTGCAATTACGTCACCGGCCTTAACAACCTGTCCATTAGAGACAATTGGTGTTTGGGTAAAACATGTGTCTTGGTTAGTCCTCTGGAATTTCTGAACCTCATATTTATCAACTTCGCCCTCAATCTCGCATTCAGCTGGGTCAACTTGAATCTCAATTCTAGTTGAAGATACATAAGTGACCTTACCACCACGCTTTGCCTTGATAAGAACACCTGTGTCGTATGCGGTTTTTGTTTCCATACCAGTACCAACTCTTGGAGCTTCTGGGAACAAGAGAGGAACTGCCTGACGCTGCATGTTAGAGCCCATCAAAGCTCTGTTAGCATCATCATGCTCTAGGAATGGAATCAAAGAAGCTGCAACAGAAACAACCTGTTTTGGAGAAACGTCCATGTACTTAATTTCTTCAGGTCTGCGAGTTGAATAATCACCCTTGTTGCGAACAGGAACCATCTTTTCTACAAATGAGCCATCTTTATTAAGCTTAGCGTTAGCATTTGCAATAAAGTATCTTTCCTCATCATAAGCATCAAGGAATCTAACTTCTTTAGTGGCCTTTCCATCAATAACTTTTCTATAAGGAGTCTCAAGGAAACCATATTTATTAATTCTAGTATAGTTTGCCAAAGAAACAATAAGACCAATGTTGGAACCTTCAGGGGTCTCAATAGGACACATTCTACCATAATGAGTGTAGTGAACGTCTCTGACCTCAAATCCAGCTCTATCACGGTTAAGACCACCACTACCCAAAGCTGTAAGTCTTCTCTTATGAGTAAGCTCAGCAAGAGGGTTAATCTGGTCCATGAACTGTGAGAACTGTGAAGAACCAAAGAATTCCTTAATTGCAGCAACAATTGGTTTATTTGAAATCAAATCCTGAGGCTTTGCAGCTTCTGGATTGGTATTCATACGATCTTTAGCAATTCTTTCCATTCTAGAGAAAGCAGCCTTAAGCTGTTGCTGTAAAAGCTCACCAACGCTTCTAACACGACGATTTCCAAGGTGATCAATATCGTCCAAGCTTTCTTCATGAATGAAAACCTTAATCAAGAATTTCATTGTGTTGACAATATCTTCAGGAGTAAGAACTGTTAAATTCTCATCAAACTCTGAATCTTCGTCACCAGCATAGAACTTCTTATGGAGCTTATAACGACCAACCGCTCCAAGGTCATAACGACGAGAAGAGAAGAACATTTCTGGAAGTTCTCTCTCGCCTCTTTCTGTTGTAATCATTTCACCAGGAATGAGGACACTATAAATATGACTAAGGACCTCTTCCTTTGTTGGCTCATCGCTTACACCACTATTTGTATATTTTGATTCCTCAATAGCAAAACAGTTAAGAATCATGTCGCTATGTAAAGAATCTTTAGCCTGCATATCTACAATATCAATGCTCTGAACGCCTAGGCCAATGAGAGTATCAATATCGTTAGCATTAAGTGCTGTTCCAGCCTGGAAGACCTTAACCTCTTCTCCATCAACAACAGCATAGATGTCTTTTGCAGGATACTGCCCATCAAAAGATTCCTTTGTCTGCTCATTAAGCTCCATTGTCTTTGTAGCATAGAAAGCAGCAATAATCTTCTCACGAGTATTATATCCAATGGCCCTGAGGAACAGGGTACCAAGTATTCTTTTCTTTCTATCAATTTTTGCAGCAATAACTCTTTTCTTTTCGTCAATCTCAAACTCAAGCCAAGAGCCACGATAAGGGATGATTCTAGAAGAATAAACACCCTTTTCATTAGTGAAAATAACACCTGGGGATCTGTGAATCTGGCTGACGACAACTCGTTCTGCACCATTGATGATAAAAGTTCCTCTGTCTGTCATAAGAGGAATATCGCCAAGGTAAATTTCTTTTTCTCTCAGCTCATCATTGGCGGCAAGAGACAAACTAATTACAGCACGAAGTGGAACGCTATAAGTGCGGTTCTTCTTCTTGCATTCAGTTTCCGAGAATTTAATATCGTCAAAATCCAGCGAATAGGACTCATATCTGAGGCTCATTTCGCCATTAGGTCCGTCAATAGGGAAAATAGACCTGAAGACTTCTTCCAGTCCACTTTTCTCATCAACAGGCTCTCCATTTTTGAGCTTGTTGCTCTGTAGGAAGCTTTCATATGAGTCTTTCTGAATTGCAATTAAATCCGGAAGCTCACATACTTCATCGTACTCTGCCCCGATATAGGTTCTGTTTATGGGTTTGCCTTTGGCAACCATCTTATACCCCCAAATCAGTGATAAACGCCATAAAAATGGCAATAAAAAAAGACAGAAACCCTCCCTTGGCCCAAAAGAGCCCGGGAGGTTCTGTTGTAAAACTAATTATTTTACCTCTACTACGCAGCCAGCAGCCTCAAGTTTCTCCTTGACAGCAGCAGCATCAGCCTTAGAGATACCCTCTTTGACCTTTCCACCACCCTCAACAAGCTCTTTAGCTTCCTTGAGTCCGAGTTCTGCACTAACTTCTCTAACAGCCTTAATTGCAGCAATTTTCTTTGAAGCATCAAAGGACTTGAGAATAACATCAAACTCTGTCTTCTCTTCAACTTCTTCAGCTGGAGCAGCAGGACCAGCAGCAACTGCAACTGCAGCGGCAGCGGCTGTAACACCAAACTTCTCTTCCATAGCCTTAATGAGGTCTGCAACCTCCATTACGGTCATGTTTGCAATAGACTCTAAAATCTCATCTCTTGTAGCCATATTAACTTCTCCTTAAAAAGATTTTTTATTTCAACGGTCATAGCATGGTACTATGAAGACTAGAACCGTTGTTATTCTGCTTTAGCCTCTTCTGCTGGGGCTTTGCCTTCCAACTTCTCCTGGTAGGCAAGGAGTGTTGCTGCAACCTTCTGGACAGGTGCCATCATGGTAGCCATGAGGTGACTGATAAGTTCAAGTCTGCCAGGGAGCTTGGAGAATGCTTCAACTTGTGCAGCATCAAAAGCTCTACCATCAAGGAATCCACCACGGACCTGGAGCTTGTTATCTGTACCCTTCTGGGCATCAACAACGATTTTTGCAATTGCGCTCTGCTCGTCGCCTCTTGCAAGAACAACAGCAGTTGGGCCAACTAACTTGTCATCAACACCTTCGTGTCCAAGTTCTCTCATTGCAATCTTTGCATAACGATTCTTGACAACACGACATACAGCATCCTTAGCTCTGAGTTGCTTTCTGAGATCAGAAATCTGAGCAACTGTGAGACCACGATAATCTGCAAAGATGAATCCGGAGTACTGGCCAAACTCTTCCTTAAGCTGTTTTACAGCAGCTTCTTTAGTTTCGTTTACTTTTACATGATATTCCATACTTCACCTCGCCTAATTACAGGATTGTCTTGGTATCAAGCATGACACCAGGACCCATTGTTGAAGCAAGAGCTGTGCTGACAACAAAGTCACCCTTTGCGTCTGCAGGCTTTCTTCTGTAGATTTCCTTGATTGCAACATCTGCATTCTCAGCAATCTTGTCAGCATCCATAGAAACCTTACCAATTGCCATGTGGACAACACCAGTTTTGTCAGAACGGAACTCAACTCTTCCCTTGCGAAGTTCAGCAAGAGCACCCTTGATATCCATGGTAACAGTCTGTGTCTTTGGGTTAGGCATAAGACCTCTTCTACCAAGGATAGGACCAAGACGTCCTACATCCTTCATCATGTCAGGAGTTGCGACTGCAACGTCAAAATCCATCCAACCGCCACGAATCTTCTCAATGAGCTCTGCATCACCAACATATGTTGCACCAGCATCAAGAGCTTCCTGAGCCTTGTCTCCCTTAGCGAAAACAAGAATCTTCTTCTCAGCTGAGAACTGGTTTGGAAGAACAACAGTGTCTCTGACACTTTGGCTCTTCTTGAGCATAAGCTTAATGTGGAGTTCTACTGTCTCATCAAACTTTGCAAATGAAAGTTCTTTTACGAGTGCAGCAGCTTCAGCAAGTGTGTAAACTTTGGTTCTGTCATACTTCTTGACAGCATCCTGATACTTTTTGCCGTGCTTCATTTTTCCACCTCCACGCCCATGCTTCTTGCTGTTCCAGCAATAATATGCTTTGCAGCTTCAAGGTCATTAGCATTCAAATCAGGCATCTTTGTCTTTGCAATTTCTTCAAGCTGAGCCTGAGAAAGAGTACCAACCTTCTGCTTGTTTGGAACACCACTAGCTTTCTGTAAACCCAAAGCTTTCTTAATAAGAACAGCTGCAGGAGGAGTTTTCAGAATGAAAGAGAATGTTCTGTCTGCGTAAACCGTGATTACGACTGGAACTGTCAAGCCTGGTTCAAACTGCTTTGTCTTTTCGTTGAACTGCTGGACAAACTGTGGTGCACTTACCCCATGAGGACCAAGAGCCGGACCAATTGGAGGGGCCGGTGTAGCCTTCTGGGCTGGACACTGCAACTTAATAATTGCAGTAACCTTTTTCTTTGCCATATTTTTCTCCTTACGTGCAAGGTCTTGCCTGAGTTGGCAGATAAATCAGACCTCCACGCTGGTATTAACGCCTGTCATACGAGCAGGCTCCCACCTTTCCGTGCCCTCTTCTTTCCTGCTTTTAGCCCGATATTAATATCACCAAAAACAAGCTTTCCAAATCTCCGGAGAGGAGTAATTCAATGCAATTGAACGTATGTCATTTTATCTTTCAAGCAACGTTCCATACTTGAAAGATAAATTCATCAGATTTTTTCAACCTGATTGAATTCAATTTCAACAGGGGTTGGTCTTCCAAAAATCTCAACAGAAACTCTAATACGATTCTTTTCTGCGTTGATTTCTTCAATAACACCTGTAAAGCCTGAGAATGGACCATCAACAACTTTGACGGACTCGCCCTCATTAAAGCTCTGTTTGGGCCTAAATGCCTTTTCTGCCCTAATCTCACCAGTTCTCTGGAGAATATTGTTCATCTCATCCTTTGAAAGAGGAACTGGTTTTGAAGATCTTGTTGCTGCCAAGAAACCTGTTACACCTTGAATGCGCTTAATTTGAGAACAATAGCGCTTCCACGAGTCATCTTCGGGCATGTCTAATTCAACGAGAATATAACCAGGCAGAACCTTATGCTTGACTTCCTTCTTGACACCATCTTTAGTCTCAATAAGAACTTCAAAAGGAACTTTTACATCAAGACAGACAGATGCAAAATCACTGTCTGTTTCCATCATCCTGCGAATGAGTTTCTCAATTTTCTGCTCATAACCCGAATAAGTATGAACGGTATACCAGCCTCTTGCCATTTGATTCCTACCTTAGAAGAACAAGGACACAGCCTTGAGTAACAAGAAATCAGCAAGACCAAGGAGGACGGCAAACACAATTGTAGTAATAATGACGAGCTTTGTATAAGAAATAATTGTTGCCTTATTAGGCCAAGCAACCTTCTTCATTTCAAGACGACATTCTTTTAAGTATCTGACCAACTTCTTCATCTAAAACTCCCAAACAGAGATCCTACAGGCCAGGAGGGATTCGAACCCCCAACACCCGGTTTTGGAGACCAGTGCTCTAACCGTTCGAGCTACTGGCCTATATCACTCTATTATTTAAGCAACAGTGCTTACTTTACCTTTGTTTCACGATGCAAGGTATGCTTGCGTTCAAACGGACAATACTTCATAAGCTCAAGTTTGTTCGGATTATTACGGCGGTTCTTTTCTGTTGTATAATTCTTCCTCTTGCACTCTGTGCACTGAAGAGCAATTTTCTCAACAGGACTCTTCTTTTTATCAGCCATTTCTATACTCCTTAAGGTTTTTACGCCTAAATCTTTTTCTGCTCAAATCCCCTTGCCACCAACCCTTAGCCCCCGAGCGGATTTGAACCGCTGACCCCCACCTTACCATGGTGGTGCTCTACCGGCTGAGCTACAAGGGCATAATAACAGCACGGAAATATGCAAAATGTAAAGTACCAAAACACAAATACTTTGTCAATAACTTCTTCACACAGTCCATTTTACTTACAAAATAATTGCTCAGAGCTCTTTTTTTTGATACAATTGCCCCTGTTTCTGTTATTTTCTTTTACACTAAAAGATAAAAAGAAACACAAAATTCTAGAAATTCAAGAGGCTTCTAAAAAATGCCAGCAAAAAAACAGAAAAATGGAGAGCTAAACCAAAACACAAGAATCTCTCATAGCACAGAAGCAATAGAAAAAGACTTTGCAGAGCATCTAAAATACACACAAGATGCAGATGTATTCCATACAACAATGGAAGGTAGATACGAAGCACTAGCTATAACAATAAGAGATAGAATCATTCATCAATGGGACATTTCCAGAAAAGTTCAACAAAAAGAAAAAGCAAAAAGGGTCTATTATCTTTCCCTTGAATTCTTAATGGGAAGAGCAATGACCAACAACATCAACAACATGGGTCTTCAAGATGAAGTTACAAAAGCATTAAAAGACCTAGGCTACACTTATGAAGAACTTGCAGATGTTGAACCAGATGCAGGGCTTGGAAACGGTGGACTTGGACGTCTTGCTGCCTGTTTCTTGGATTCTTTAGCAACCCTAGAAATTCCTTCTTTTGGCTACGGAATACGTTATAATTATGGAATATTTCGCCAGCAAATCAAAGACGGCTACCAACTTGAGCAACCGGATAACTGGCTTAGATATGGCAATCCTTGGGAAATCCCTAGAACAGATTTGTGCTATACAGTCAATTTTGGTGGACAAGTAAAGATTCTCAGAGAAAACGGAAAAGACAACTATAAGTGGATAAATACAGACAAAGTGATTGGAATGGCATATGACATGCCAATCATTGGATATGGTGGCAAGACTGTAAACACTTTGAGATTATGGAGTGCAAAAGCAGTTGAAGATTTCAGTTTTGAGCAGTTCAATAATGGAGATTACACAGAAGCTGTACGTACGAAAATCCAAGCAGAAAATATCAGCCAAGTTCTCTACCCTAATGACACTCAGTACATGGGAAAAGTTCTCAGGCTCAAACAACAGTATTTCTTTGTAGCCTGTTCTCTTGCAGATATTGTAAGGCGCTTCAAGGCAACAAGTGGTAATTGGCAAGAATTTCCAAATCTTGCTGCAATTCAGTTGAATGACACTCACCCATCAATTGCAATTGCAGAGCTCATGAGAATTCTCGTTGACCAAGAAAACCTGGAGTGGGATTTTGCATGGGATATCACAAAGAAGACCATGGGATACACAAACCACACTCTTATGCCAGAAGCACTTGAAAAATGGCCTGTACCAATGATGGAAAGCCTTCTTCCAAGGCATATGCAAATAATCTATGAAATCAATAGACGCTTTTTGCAATATGCAATCAACTACTTTCCAATGCATACTCAAGAACAGGCAAATGCAATTCAAAAAGTTAGCATCATAGAAGAGTCAAATCCAAAGAATGTTAGGATGGCAAATCTTGCAATCATTGGTTCCCATTCAACTAATGGAGTAGCCCAATTGCACACTCAACTGCTAAAAAATAGCATGTTCCCTGAGTTTTACGCCATTTTTCCTGAAAGATTTCAAAATAAAACAAACGGAATTACACCGCGCAGATGGCTACATTCTGCAAACCCAAAACTATCAAAACTCATCACAGATGCAATTGGTCCACAATGGATTACAGATGCCAATAAAATAAAAGATCTCAAGCCATTTGCAGAAGATGCTGCCTTTGCAAAAGAATTTGCAAAGATTAAGGAAGAGAACAAAAAGAATGCAGCTAAATTCCTATTGAAGGACTGTGGAATTGTTGTAAATCCTAATACAGTGTTTGATGTTCAAGTAAAGAGAATTCACGAATACAAGAGACAGCTTCTTAATGCTTTTAACATTGTTCTTCTTTACACAAAGCTCAAAAACAACAAGAAGTTTGCAGATAGCTTTGTTCCTACAACATTCCTCTTTGGAGGCAAAAGTGCTCCAGGTTATGTAAATGCAAAACTCTCTATTAAGTTTATCAATGACCTTGCTTCTGTAGTAAACAGAGATAATGCAACAAACAAACTTCTTCAAGTACACTTTATGCCAAACTACAGAGTCACAATGGCAGAAAGCATTATCCCAGCTACAAACCTCAGTGAACAAATTTCAACAGCCGGTCTTGAGGCCTCTGGAACAGGAAACATGAAGTTTATGATGAATGGTGCTTTGACAATTGGAACTTTGGATGGGGCCAATGTAGAAATTTCTCAAGAAGTTGGAGACGACAACATTTTCATTTTTGGTCATACAGAAGATCAACTTGCAAAAATGAAAAACAGCTACAATCCTTTTGATTTTATCAACCAAGATGAAGAGATAAAGGAAGTTGTCAGCTTACTAAGATCCAACTATTTTAATAGCTCAGAACCAAGAGTATATGATAAATTATTCCATGATATCTTTGATTTAGGAGATCGTTACTTCATTTTTGCAGACTTAAGAATGTATGCAAACAGACACCAAGAAGCATTAGATTTGTACAGAAACAACTTCAAAGATTTCAATAAGAAGGCAATCATAAATGTAGCATCAAGCGGCATGTTCTCATCAGATAGAACTATCTTGGAATATGCAAATCAGATTTGGAATGCAAAAAGCTGTCCTGTACCTCTTAACACAGAAGTTGATACTTCTTTGGAAGATGCAAAAAAACACTAAAATTAAGGCTGTAACAATATGACGGTTATAATGCTTGCTGCCGGAACCTCTTCAAGAATGGGAGAACGCAATAAAATGTTGCTTCCCTACAAAGGTATACCAATGGTAACTCATTGTTGCATGCAAGCATTAAAATACCTAGAAACACTTGATAGAGAAACGCAAAAGGAAATCATTGTTGGAACAGGATATATGAAGGATAAAGTTGAAGAAGTCCTACAACCTTGTGTTGAATATGCAAAAAGCAAAGATATCAATTTTATTTTTGCATACAATGAAAACTATATACAGGGTCAATATTCTTCAACCGTCTGTGCTGTCTCAAAAGTAAAAGACGGTGAGAATTTCTTTATCAATCTTTCAGACATGCCACTTCTTGAACCGTCAAATTACAGTGCATTAGCTTCTCTTCTAGCAGATTATGACGCTGTTCGCCCATTTGTAAAAAGTAAAGACGGAGAAATGAAACCTGGACATCCAGTTCTTCTAAGTTACAAATTAAAAAAGGCAATTTTGCAGAACCCTGAATTGGGATCTGTAAACCGCCTTCTTAAAAACTACAAAGTCCATGAGTGCCTATTTGAAGGCTCCTCATGGATATTTGATGTAGATAATCCTCAAGCCTACAAGACTCTTCTATGAGACATTTCTCTTTTATGAAACTCTCTCAATGTGAAGTTCACCATTTGGTGCACTCAACCTAATAGAATCTCCGTCAGAGAACTTACCATTAAGCATATCCACAGCAAGTGGATTCTCAACCAAAGTCTGAATTGCTCTCTTAATAGGTCTCGCACCATAATCTGGATCAAAACCTGCATTAGCAACCAACTCAATAACTGAGTTATCCCATGTAAGATGAAGATTTCTATTCTCAAGTCTTTGACCAAGTCTCTTGAGCTGAAGCTCAACAATACCCTTAATCTGCTCTTTACCAAGTTGATTGAAGATGATAATTTCATCAATTCTGTTGATGAATTCAGGCTTAAATGACTGTCTAATGACCTCCATTACAGCCTTATGTCCATCTTCAACACTTGGAGCTTCCATAAGCTGTTTACTTCCAAGGTTACTTGTCATGATGATGATAGTATTAGTGAAATCTACCAACCTACCCTGACCATCTGTCAAACGACCATCATCCAAAATCTGAAGAAGAACGTTAAAGACATCGGGGTGAGCCTTCTCTATCTCATCAAAAAGCACAACCGAGTATGGCCTACGTCTCACAACCTCAGTCAACTGGCCACCTTCGTCATAGCCAACGTAGCCTGGAGGTGCTCCAATGAGTCTAGATACACTGAATTTTTCCATGTATTCAGACATATCAATTCTAGTCAAAGCTTTCTCATCATCAAACAGGAAGGATGCAAGAACCTTGGCAAGCTCTGTTTTACCAACACCAGTAGGACCAGCAAACAGGAAGGAGCCAAGTGGCCTGTGCTCATCACCAATACCTGTCTTATTTCTTCTAATTGCATTAGATACAGCAGAAATGGCCTCGTCTTGTCCCAAGACCTTCTCAGAAAGAATATTCTCAAGATTGATATACTTTTGCATCTCAGAACCTTGCATCTTGGATACAGGAATACCGGTCCAAGAAGACACAATTCTAGCAATATCGTCCTCATCAACCTCTTCCTTCAGAAGCTTGTGGTCGCCCTGAATCTCACTAAGATGTTTAGTCTCCTGCTCAATCTCATGTTGCAACTCAGGAATTCTTCCATGCTTGATTTCAGCAGCCTTTGCAAGATCACCACTTCTTTCAGCCATTGCCTCATCTGTTCTGAGCTTTTCCAATGCCGATTTCTTCTCTCTTATTCCTTCTATTGCAGATCTCTCGTTTTCCCATCTAAGATGCATAGAATCTCTACTGGTCTTAAGATCAGCAAGTTCACTATTTATCTTCTCAAGTCTAGCCTTAGAGGATTCATCCTCTTCTTTGGACAAAGCTTGTTGCTCAATCTTCAACTGCAAGATTTTACGTTCAATCTTATCCAACTCAGTAGGCTGACTTTCAATTTCCATCTTCAGCTGGCTGGCAGCTTCATCAATCAAGTCTATAGCTTTATCAGGCAAGAAACGGTTAGTAATATACCTGTTAGAAAGCACAGCAGCAGAGACCAAAGCGTCATCCTTAATTCTCACACCATGGTGGACTTCGTACCTGTCTTTAAGACCTCTGAGAATAGCAATAGTGTCCTCTACTGAAGGTTCTGATGCAAAAACAGGCTGAAACCTTCTTTCTAGGGCCTTATCTTTCTCAATGTACTTTCTATATTCATCAAGCGTAGTAGCACCAATTGCATGAAGTTCACCTCTTGCCAAAGCAGGTTTAATGAGGTTAGAAGCATCTGTTGAACCTTCTGCAGCACCTGCACCAACAATGGTATGAAGCTCATCTATAAAGAGAATAATTTTGCCTTCACTCTTAGTAATCTCGTTAACAACAGCCTTAAGTCTCTCTTCAAATTCTCCTCTGAATTTTGCACCAGCAACAAGAGCACCAACATCCAAAGACAAGAGCCTCTTATCCTTTAAAGAATCTGGAACATCTCCACTGACAATTCTTTGAGCAAGACCTTCAACAATTGCTGTCTTACCAACACCAGGTTCACCAATTAGCACAGGGTTGTTCTTTGTCTTTCGTGAAAGAACCTGCATGACTCTACGAATCTCTTCGTCTCTTCCAATAACAGGATCCATTTTTCCCTGTCTTGCCAGAGCTGTCATATCCTTACAATATTTTTCCAGAGACTGATACTTGCTTTCAGCATCTTCGTCAGTTACTCTCTGATTTCCTCTTATGCTCTGAAGAGCATCCATTAAAGCTTCTCTAGTAATGCCATATCTCTTTAAAAGAGATCCTGCTGCACCATCATCATCTAATAAAGCAAGAAGAACATGTTCAGTGCTAACGTATTCATCTTTGAACTTATCAGCCTCAGCTTGTGCATTATTTAAGACTTGCAAAAGTTTATTGGAAACTGTTTGGTTTACAGCACTACCATAGGCTTTAGGCAATCTTTCAACAATATTATGAGCATCAGATAGCAAATTCTGGTAATTTATTCCAACTTTTGAAAATAGAGGTTGAGCAATTCCACCTTGTTGTTGAAGCATAGAAAGGAGCATATGCTCATTACCTATTTCAGCATTGTTGTATCTTGAAGCAAGGTTTTCGGCACCCTGCAAAGCCTCTTTCATTTTTATAGTAAATTTATCAAAATTCATTTTATACCCCCCTCTGGAATAATTCCTAACTATCTCCCAAAGCATAAATTACGAAAATTGTTAAAAAACGGCAAGTGTCAATTACATGCTAACTCTTTGACTGTACACTACTTTTTGGAGTATACTCAAAGGTGGTTTTGCAAAAAACTCTTAAAAGGTGCGAAACAATGCCAAAACAAATAGATCACGAGAAAAGAAAAAAAGAAATTCTTTATGCATCATTGGATGTTTTTGCAAAAGAAGGATATAAAAACACAAATCTTGGCCTAATTGCATCTGCCTGTGGACTATCAAGAACTACTGTATATCAATATTTTAAAGACAAATCAGATGTCTTTTTATATGCAATAAAAAGCACAACAGATGCTATGCTAGCAAAGTATTCAACAGAAGAATGGTCAAGCATTGCAGATCCTGAAGAGAAATTGCTAAAAATCATGCTCGATATTCTCGATACTGCAGACACTTATGAAAAAGAAATCAAGAATCTAGCTAAATTTGTTACTGAAGTGGACTATAATCTTCACGATATTATCAAACGTAGAACTGCTAGACTTGCATTCTTGTTAGCTCGAATCATTAGAGATATTGTTAAGAAATCAAACCCACAAAAGAAGATAAATGCTCAGAATGAAGCTCAAAAACTAATTGTTTTAGTTGAAAGCTATTGCCTTCAAATGGTTTATCTTCCTCAAAATAAAAAAGTGGTCCGCGAGCTTGTCACGGACCTGATTATAAATCTTAAATATCTGTCTTAAAGATCTGTCAAGTGAGAAACCAACACAGCCTTAATTGTGTGCATACGGTTCTCAGCTTCATCAAAAACAACAGATCTTGAACAACGGAAAACTTCATCTGTTACTTCCATCTCTCCTGTTGTAAGGTTGTACTTCTGGCCATATTTCTTTGCAACATCACGAGATACAACAGTATTCAAATCATGGAAAGAAGGTAGGCAATGTTCAAAGATTGTAGTTTTTTTGCCTGTTGCATTAAGTAAATCCATTGTAACCTGATAATCTCTTAAAAGTGCAATGCGCTCTTCCATTTTATCTTCTTCGCCCATAGACACCCAGACATCGGTATAAATTATATCGGCATTTTCTACAGCCTCATAGGGGTCAGTTGTGACCACAAGCTCGCTGCCGCTTTCTGTGGCAAACGCGTCAACCTCGTCCATGAAGGCTTGAGAAGGGAAGAGCTCGTGCGGAGTACCAATTGCAAAGTCCATGCCCACTTTAGCGGCTCCAATCATCAAGGCCATAGCTACATTGTTGCGTCCATCTCCAATATAGGCCATCTTCATCTCGTCAAATGACTTTTTCAAATGTTCGCGTGCTGTGAGAAAATCGGCCAAAACCTGGGTTGGGTGATCGTCATCTGTTAAGCCATTAAAGACAGGGACGCCAGAATAGTCGCGCAAGGCCTCGCATACGCTCATCTCAAAGCCCCTATATTCAATACCATCATACATGCGACCCAAGACCCGTGCAGTGTCCTCAAGAGACTCTTTCTTGCCCATTTGTGAATTAGTCAAAAATGTGACATGGCCACCTTCATCTAGTGTTGCAACCTCAAAAGAACACCTAGTTCTAGTAGATGTCTTGTCAAAAATCAATACTACATTCTTGCCTTCTAGAAGATGGCCAACCTCTCCTCTTTTCTTTTTTGCTTTAAGCTGAGAAGCAAGATCTATCATGTAGATGATCTCTTCTTTTGTATAATCCTTCAATGTAAGAAAGCTTCTTCCTTTAAGATTCATGTCAATCCTCCTCATTCTGTGCAATCTACGTTGCATCCTGTGACAAAGTCTCTTGTGTTTGTACCTCTTGTGCTTGTACCTCTTGTGAGACAACAACATCCCTCAAACATCTTTCCATTGCCCTATGTCTTGTAAATGCATTATCTATTTCATTACTTGCAGATGCAAGCTTCTTCTTTACACCATCCAACACAGTGCCCAACTTTGCATACTCGGCCTTCACCTCTCCTAGAAGTTTCCACACCTGAGCACTCTTCTTTTCTATAGCCAGAGTTCTGAATCCCATTTGCAAACTATTCAATAATCCCGATAACGTTGCAGGCCCTGCCACCAAGACGTGAAAATCTCTCTGTAGCTTTTCTTGTAAACCGGCAATAGACAAAACTTCTGCATACAGCCCCTCAACAGGAAGAAACAAAATGCCAAAGTCCGTAGTATAAGGAACGTCTATATAC
>CAVEGR010000116.1:0-10072 GCA_963615565.1 Phocaeicola massiliensis
CTATTGGTCTCATCATGACCAAAGTTTACGAAATTCTTCGATATCTTCGTACGTTCCGCGAAATTACGCTTACCAACAGTAAGCGTAAAATAAATTAACCGTTTTTTTTGCTATTAATTAAATAGACTATTCTCAAGTTAGGAGGATAGTCGTGAACATTGATATTGAAGAATATGACATCTACATTAAGCCCGGTGTGACAGATCTCAGAAAAAGAGCAGAAAGTCTATCGTTTTTAATCAGAAATGAAATGGGGTTGGATCCTCTTGAGAAAAGTATCTTCATATTCTGTAGTAAGAATAAGAAAAGAATAGTGGCAATCGTATGGAACGGAAATGGCTGGCTTGAAATAACAAAGAAGCTAGAGTGCTATGGAGGAAGATACTGTTGGCCAAGTAATCAAAAAGAATCTCAAAAAGTAAGCATTGAAGACATTAAGGAAATGTGGGAAGGAGGCAATCCTTGGAGGCGATTTCCAGTATTCTAAAAAATGATAAATGATGTCCTAATTTAAGACAATTGTCATAATTTTGTAGATATTATTCTTAAAATATGCTATCATTTAGTCATGGAAAAGAAGACTGATTTATCATTAACTAGAGCTGCTCTCGAGACATTTTCACATGAAGAACTTGTCAATGTAAGTGTTGCTCTTTACAACAGAGTTACCGCCCTTGAAGAGCAACTTGCAATTGCTAAAGAACTCAGACTTCTTGCCAATACTGAAAAATATAGTCCTGCAACAGAGCAGATGGAGTTTCTTTTTCCAGAACTTGAGGCAATATATAAATTGTGTGCAACACTTCAAGAAATTAAGAATCTGAAAGCACAGACAGCAGAAGATGTTAAAACAGAAGAAGAAAAGGTTAATAGAAAGAAGAGAACTGTCAGACTTACAGCTCCTGCAGATGCTCCAGTTATAGAATTTGACCATACAAAAGGAACTCCTGACAGAATAGAGAAAGACGGCATTATTTACAAAAGAGCTAATAATCAAGAAATCTGTAAGATTGGATACACTAAAAGAAAGAAAGTTGTTGAGAAACATATCTTCCCAACTTGGGAGGCAACTGCAGAACTTGAGAAAGGAGAAGATAACAAGATTGTTGGGTTTAACGATGTAAGCTTGGATGCTCTTTCTTGTTCTCCATCTCTGGTAGCTGAGATTCTGACTAAGAAATTTGATGATCATCTTCCATTGTACAGACAGAGTGAAATCTACGAAAGAAATGGGGATCACATTTCTAGGCAACTGATGACGCACTGGATAATGAGATATTACGAAAAGCTTTGTCCGTTTGACCAATACTTCGGAGACGAAATTTTTAAGATGAAAATGATAAGTCAAGATGAGACGCCTCTTGAAGTAATTTCGGTTAAGAACAAAAACGGAAAGATAAGTTCTTCTTCCTTCGCAATAATAAGGGTAGGAACTACCTATGATGAAAATAAACATAAACTCAATAAAGTCATTCATGTTTCCTATTCCCATGGTAGGAGCAGTGCAAAACTGTTTGATGGATTTGAACGAAACAATTACAAAGGGCCACTGATGACAGATGGTCTTAAAGGCTATTACATTGGTCCTATAGAAGAAGGAAAGAAATGTGCCTGCTGGGTACATGCTGTTAGAAAACTCAAAAAATATGTGCGTCTTGTTAAGGAAGACAAACCTATTAACAAAATTCTTTATCTTCATAGTCAACTCTATAAAATTGAGCAAACGCTTAGGGATGAACTTAATCTAGGTAATATTTCTGCCAAAGAATTTCTCACTGAACGAAAGAGACAGGCAAAGCCTATCATTGATAAACTTTTCGAGACTGTTGAAATTGCAAGCAATCCTTTAAAGAAAGATTCAAGACAGGAAGCTCTTAACTACCTCATTGAATACAAGCCATACCTATACAATTACCTAGATTTTCTTGAAGCTACTCCAGATAACAATGAATGTGAAAGGAGAGCCAAAGCTTGGGCAACTGGAAGAAAGAACTGGCTTTTTGCTCAAACAATTGACGGTGCAGATGCCTCCTGTTTCTTCTTCTCTCTAGTTGAGACCGCCAAGGAAAACGGACTAAATCCTGAAGATTATCTAGAGTACATTCTCACCTACGGGCCCACTACTCCAAAAGAAGAATTATCTTCCCTTCTTCCCTGGAATGCCGATATGAGCAAAATTGAAACGCTGCATGAATCAAAGGCCAAAGCCAGACCTGATTTAACAAGGAAAGAACCGTACATCTTCACAGGACTCAGCCGTTGACGGCTTTCAAAGCCCTAAATATTGATTCAATCGAGCTTTCGCTAATTGAAATCTTTGCTCCCATATACTCAACAGAGATAGAAGGAGAGATTGAAACATCCTTCACTTTTTTGCATTTGTAGACCTTTACCAGAGAATTTGGCGAACACTTATCTTCTAAATATGTAGGGTCCTTCAATTTCTCAAGCTTCTTTAATAACACAGCTTTCTGCGCTGTACTTCCCAATGTTGAAGTATAATCTGAACCTAGGATTTCCTTTGCCCATATACGCATCGTTGCCCTGCTTCTTCCTGTTTCTTTACAGTAATCTTTTAATAATTTTCCACTAGTTAACCAACTTGTTAAATAATCAATCTTCTGCTCTTTAGTGAACTTTATTGTCATAGCTATTTTCTCCTATACGACAATAATGTTCTATATCTATCTAAAAATCAGAATTCTTTATTTTACGCTTACTACCAACAAACAAAAAACACGTTATCAAAAGATAAACAAGAGCACCCTCTGGTTTTGGGCCCAGAGGGTGCAAATAGGAATGTATGTTCACTGCCTATGGGGTAGCAGGGGACATGTTAGTTTTCTATCTCACGATAGATACCTTCTACCTCTCTGAAGGGAGAGGTAGAAAATTGCAAAACTTGATTATTGTCTATGGTCTTTTCACAAGAAGTTTTACTCTTTTACTCACTCCATGTTATCTCAGTTTCGCCAAAAGTAGGCCTTATTGTCTTTCCTCCTTTTGTGAAAGTATTAGGTTTTTCTGTATCAAGTGTTACGGTAGCCGTCAACTTGTAGCCAAGGTTAGTATAAAAGCGTCGTACACCAAACGGGTCCATGGAAGTTGTAGTGAATGTGTTTCCGCTTAGGGTAATCTTCAGTAATTCACCACACGAAGGAAGAGAATTTTCAATCTCTATACATGCTTCAGAACTCTGCTTATTTCCATTATCGGTTGCAGTAAATGTCGTTCCCGATATATCCATGGTTCCATATACAAATCCTGTCCACGCTGTTCCAACGAAATAGCCATCAGAACTCATTGAAGTAGCATTGAAAGTACAATTCTTAATATCAATATCATAAGGAGCGTCTGCTATATCTCTAGATGCAAAGGTTATACCTTCATTAGTGAAACAGCATTTGTCAAATACAAAAGATCCATAGGCATAATCCGTGCTCACAGCCTCTTCTTTAAAGCCCAGACTAGAAGTGAAAGTACAGTTAGTGAATTTCACATCATACTTATTCTTATTTATATTATCACTTCCTCCATCAAAAACCAGAGAAGTATCAGTGAAAATACAGCTGGTGAAAGTATATGTATTCACTCCGGTATTGTTCAGTGCATAAGTTTCAAATGCTTTATTGAATTTACCATCGCTGGAACTGAACTCAACATTTTCAAACGTCCCTGCAGAGCTCATCTCAAATCTTATGTAACCACCATTCTTTACACTTACTTTTCCGTTTTTTATAGTTTGGCTTACGCTAACCTTGCTATAACCAGAGTCATAACCAAAGTTCAATTCATTCGAGAGAGATAATGTCTTTTCATTCAAATCCAGCGTAAAACTCTTTCCATAAGTTCTCTGCTGTCTTTCTGTTATCTCAAGATTTTGCAGAAGCTTTATTGTGACATTTTCTCCTTCAAGGCTTCTTACCACATTGTCAAAAGACTTCAGGCCAGCAACATAGACCGTGTCACCTTCTTTAAGTTCTACACTGCCTTCAGAAGTTTCATCTATTGTAACAGAAGATCCTTCTTTCAGCGTTCCGGATACCTTACTTCCTCCAAACAGAGCAATATCAGATGTTCCACCTTTCAATTCAGAGTTTGTCAGGACTGCAGAGGTTCCTTTTTGCAATTCAAGAGCATATGTTTTGCCTTCAATTGTAGAATTTATGATATTAACAGAACCTGTTACTGTTGTTGAAGGAGTTCCATATCCGAATTTAATACCAACGCCATACAAGAGTGTCAAAGTGGAGTCATTTACAGTTAAAGAAGCTCCATTTTCATCATTAACATAGATACCTCCAGTAGCACCTTCCCCGCCTGTCATAGTTACTTTATCTAAAGTAAGAGAGCCTTTATAAACAAAGATTCCATAATGAGGGAAGATGGTATCTGTCACCTTGTTATAGACCAAGTTTCCGTTAGTTATCTTTACAGCAGCATTATCATAGCCGTAATCACCTATCTCAATGCTACCATCATTTGTTATTGTCAATGTTTTGTTGTTCAAATCAATCGTAAGACCATTAACAATATACAACCAGTCAGCATTTACATTGTCAACCAAAGTGATTGTCTCGTCACTTTTTGCTGCATCTATTGCATCAATTGCATCTTGAAGAGTGTGATAGAAGGTGGTGCCAATTTTGGCAGAGGCGCCAACGCCGTTGGCAATAGCGGATTCACCGTCAATGTAGTATGTTCCATCAACGCCAGTTGAACCGCCTGTCTTTGTACCAACTATCTTGTCAGCATCCATGCTCACGCCTGGCAGAACGATAACCTTAACAAGCTTCTTGTTGTCAACTGTAGAATCATTTAAGGTATCAACAACAACAAGCTGTTTGCCTTTTTCAGCGGTAAATGTGCCACCGGAAATGTTAACTTCAATAGACTTCTTAGTAGTGTGTTGTGATACAGCTACGGCTGCTCCCTTAACTGACGGGCCATTGCCATTGTATGCTTCATATTTCTCAGCATTGGTTATCAATGTTCCACCATAGATATTAGCCTTACCTGCTCTGATTTCAACTGCAGAGCCGTTTACACTTGTGATGGTTCCACCGTAGATATTAAGAGTACCGGCATTAGGCTGATAGATGGCAACTGGGTCGTTATTCTCAGTAGGCGTTGTGTCATCCAAACCTTTCCAACTCTTAGAAGAGCTGTCTTGGCTCAGCACTGCACCTTCATAGACATTTATAGTTAAATCAACTGTTTGACTCGTACCACCGTTACCGGCAAGACAAGGGTTAGCACTTTCAATTGTCCCGTAGATATCAAGAACAGCTTTATTGGTTGTTGTACCAAATGAAGTAACTCCATAGCTGTTTGGAGCCTTTATTGTTGCATCTTTTTTCAATACAAGGCCGGCATCTCCACTTGCAGCACTTACAAGTATTACTGATTTGCCGATATCTTTTGAAATTTCTGCTTTAATTTCTCCATTTGTGATAGTCAGAGTACCTTTCTTTACTTCAAATACTCTCCATTCTGAACTTATAGTCTTTTCATTCAGGTTAATAGTTATTGATTTTTCAACAGGAATCAAAGAGTTCTCGCCTGTCAATGTAACATCAGCAAAGAGAGTGATTGTACTACCTTCTGGTGCATTATTAACTGCAGCGGCGAGGGTGTTGTAGTAGGTGCCGTCAATGCCGGTTGCGGTTGAGGAACTTACTCTTATGCCGTTGATGAAAGCTGTTTGTGATTTGTTGCTGCCTGTAATAACAAGGCCACTGTCACCACTGACTGTAATTGTTTTACCACCATGTGTGACAACACAGTTGTTCATGTTGAGGGTAAGAGCCTTATCAACTGTGATGTCAGCATCAAGTGTTACATCTTGGACAAGGGTAACTGTATCATTTGCATTTGCCTTGGCAATTGCACCCTCAGTTCCTGACAATTTTTCATAACATGTTGTGTCATTTGATGTAGTTATCTGAGCTTGGGCAGCGGTATATGGAGTACTATTATTTGTTGTTGTTCCTGCAATACCAATGATGAAATTTGCTTGGCCAGATGCCGGATTATTAACTGTCAAAGTTGTGCCAGTCTTGACAAGGATGTATTCGTCATCATTCTTTGAAACTGTCTTGCCGTTAAGATCAAGAGTTACGTTCTTTGTTGTTTCAATCACACCACCAAGAGTTGCATTGTTAAGAAGTGTGATGGTGTCACCTTCTGCAGCATTGGCAAATGCATTCTTCAGGTTGTCAAAGTATTGAGGAACACTGCCTGTCTTTTCAATCTTAACAGGAAGTTTTGTTGTATCAATAACAACAAATTCTGAAAGGTGAGTAATTGTTATTGTAAGTATACCATTATTGCTATCATACTCTACGCTACTCGGTTGTTCTTTAGATCCTTTATATACAACAGTTACGTTACCACTAGTATATGAGGTTCCAACGTTGAAGGATATTGTAATCGCTTTGTTAGCATTGCTAGAATCTTTAAAATCAGTTATTTTTTCAGTGGTTGTTCCGTTTACGACCTTTTCCATTTCAACTTTAAAGACTTTGTCAACACCAGATTCTGTACCTTTATTACCTGTAACAACAAAGGCTTCATCACCTTCTTTGTAGTTCTTTGACTCAGAAACTGTTACTTTGTAAGATACATTATCTCCTTCTGTATCAGTCTTTAAATTAGCAACACCATTAAGATTCAGTTTAACATTATCATTAACCTGTACACCATTTTTATCTGTCAATGTGTTGTAGTTAACTTGCATTTCTGTAGTCTCTTCTACATCAAACTTGATGAATGAGTATGGATTCTCGTTGAGAGTTCCTTTGATTGTTGTGGTAGCTCCACCGTAGACAACAAAGTAGAAGGTCAATGAGGTAATTGGTATTTCATTGTCTTGAGAATCATAAAGTGGGACATTTTTGCCAGTTCTGTCTGTTGCACTTATTGTACATGCGTATGTACCTACAGCAAGACTATTGGTGGTATTTTGAAATTTTATTGAATAAGTTATTTTACCAGCATTAGAAGTAGTCTTACTCTCGTCTTTAGCCAGAGAAAGTATATACTTAGTTGTACCAGTTTCAACTGTTGCATTAGTATCTGATGTAAAGACATACTTGTTCTTTCCATCTGTGCTGGTTGCTGTCATTGTGATAGTTGGAGCAAGTGAACTATTTTTGTCATTGTATACAAACCAGGCATCTTCAAACGTAACAATTCCAGTTGTTCCAACGGCCTTGACTGTGGTTGTAAGTGGATTGATGGTTTTTGTCTGACCTGCATAAAGAGTGACTTTGATTGGAGATTCTGTCTCATAAACTAATCCATCCTTTTTCAACCAGACCGTTTTTTTGGTTCCATCTTTAAATAAAATAGTTGTTTCGTCATAATTTGATGTATCGTTTGGAGTCGTAGTCACATAAGCTTCAGTACTATAAGCCTTTAATGTGAATGTCCACGTACCTTGAGAGAATGGGCCTAAACATTCATCACCGGTAAAGACTATGCCTGTTGCAGGTGCACTACTGTCTCCTGAATCAGTTGTCCTTACAGCAGCAAGTTCTCCTGTGCCCGTAGCACCGGTTAGACCATCATTCGTAAATTTTGTTGCTGTATAGAACCAGTAAAGGTCCTTATATGGTTTTGGAGTAACAGAAGCACTGAAGGACGAGCCTCTTGATGCTTCTTCTCCAAATTTAATGTAGGCAACATCAGTTCTGTTTTTGGGAACTACTTGCTCTGCATTACATGAGACGAATAGACATATGCTAATCGCCATCAAAGCTAAACATGCTAAAATAGTTTTTTTCATGCTTTTTTTCTCCTTAATATTTTTTTCTTCTATATGTTTTTTGCTTATAGCCATTGTTAATCTTCCCCTGTTGTATCTTGAACCAGCTGTCCACTTAGGGTTGTTGTACCGCCGGTGCAGATTAAAAGGTTAAAGGTTGAAGTAAAATTACCTGCCGTTATTACGCACTTATATGTTCCACTTGAAAGAGATGTTACAGCGTCAGATGCAAATGCAAGAGAATAGTCATTTGTCTCATCTTTTTTACTTGCAGATAAAGTATAGGTTTTTGTTTCTGCTGAATCTGTACTTTCTGTGGCAGTAAGTGTCATTGTTGCAGAGGAAATGGTCTCAGTAGAGGTAAAGTAAAGGTCTTTTAAGGCTAGTGTTCCTTCTCCGCTTGTTTCAGCTTTTACACTTACTGTAATGGTTTTTGTCTCTCCGCCATAAAGGGTTTCAGTAATATCATCTGAAGAATAAATTTTTGTTTGTTTATCTGCTTCTTTGTAGGCTGTAAGAGTAAATTTCCATTTTCCTTGTGAGAATGGGCCAAGGGTGTTTGAGCCTAGACCTGGTTGTGGAGTTTTGTCTGTGGTACTTGTTGGGTTAACTGGAGCCTCACCTTCTGTTTGTCCAGTTGTGCCATAATTACCAGTATTAGTATTATCGGTATTATCGGTCTTCTTTGCTGTGTAAAACCAGTAGAGAGTGCTGTAGGATGCAGGGCTATATGTTATGGAGATGGCTTTGGAGGTGTCCTCTGTGAAGGTGATGTATGCAAGTGGGGCGTTTTCTTGGCTTTGGACGGCTTGGCCATCACATGAGATGAAAAGAGAGATTGCCAAGACCAGTAGAGATAAGTAGATAAGTTCAATTTTTGTTTTTTTATTCATTCTCTTTTCCTCTTAGTTTGCTGTTAGAAGTGCAAATGCAATTTCTATAAGTTCGCCTTTGCTGTTGTATGCATAACAGAAGACTTTAAATTCGCCTTGGCCTTCTGTTGCATAGTTAATGGTGAATGGATCTGCATCCTCTAGGATTCTTTCGCCATTTTCTTTTGCCCAATAGCAGCTACTACAAGTTCCGTAATAGCTCAGTGTCCATGTTTTACTGCTTGTCTTTTCAATCTTTACGTTTCCAAAGCTTGCAGAGATATCGAACATAGATTTGTGTTCTGATTTGTTTTCGCCTGTTGCTCCACAGACTGTACAGTTACGTTTGACTGTAAAGTTACGCTCTCCATCTTGGGTAAAGATGTATTCAAATGTATGTTCTGCCGTCTTAAATTTGTTTTTACATATTGAACATTCTTTCCAGTGCTTCTCTGAGTCAGTTGTTATCCAATCAGAAAGGTCATGTGGTAGGAGGGCCTTATCAATCTTGTTATGCAATTGTTCCTTTGTCAGAATCTGGTCATCACTTGGGTCATTGGAAAGTGCATATTCGCCAGGGTGCTTTGAGCAGTACCAGTATTCTAAGTGGCCTTTGACTGTACAGGTTGAGTTTGTCTCATCTACTTTATTCCAAATGTGCTCTTTTTCTGTTTTATTTACGTGGAAACATACTGTACATTCTTGCGCTCTATGGATACCGTCTCCAAAGTCGTACCAAGGGCCGTATGTGTGTTCTACTTTGTTGTATACTTCTCCACAGACTTTACATATATACCAGTGGTAAGTATCATCATCTTCTCCGTAAATCTTGCCATCTGAGGCATGGCCGGAATTTGGAATAATTACTGTTGTTTTGTCTACTTGTTTTGTTGCATTCTCATCTAAGAAGAAGAGCTTACAGCGTGTACATTCATAGCAGTCTTGCTTGTAGCCTACAGTTATACATGTTGAATCTGTTTTTTCATGCTTTGTAAGGCTATGTCCAAGTGCAGGGATTTCTACCTTTGTTGTGTAATCACAGCCTGTATTTGTGCAGTAGTGGTATGCTTCCCAACCGGGTTCTGTACAAGTTGCCTCTTGTGCTTCAACTTCTTTGAATGTATGTGTTCCCCACTTTGGAAATAGTGTTGTATAACCTGGAACCATGATGTCACCGTTTTTTATACGAACATCTTTGTTGTCTTGAAGGAACCAGCCTACAAACTCTTCATCTTCTGTGTCAGGTAATTGAGGAAGGTTTGACCATCTTGTGTTCTCTTGTTCTACTGTGTTGTATTTAAGAGTAGATAGAATACTTGCTTGGTCTAGTTTTGTAAGCTTTATCTCTGTCTTTGAGGATTCAAAGGTTATGCTTGAAAGATTTACTATGTCATCACTATTTTCAAAGCCTGTAAACTCTAATACTGGTAGT
>CAVEGR010000117.1:0-6686 GCA_963615565.1 Phocaeicola massiliensis
ACCACGAACAGAAGAAATCTTAACTCTTGCATCCAAAAGATACAAAGGACCCGGAGTATCGCCCTTAGGAGAAGCATTAGCAATATTGCCTGCAATAGTTGCACTATTGCGCAACGCAACAGCACCCATTCTGGAAGCTGCCTGCCTTAAATGCCAAGGACACATTGTGTTTTCAGCAATCTGAGAACTTGTACAACCAGAGCCAATACAACATTCACCCTTTTCATTGATATAAATCTTCTTAAGTTCTTCAAGATTTCTAACAATCATAACCGGCTTATCAAACTTAGGCGTAAGACCCAAAGTTCTCTTATGAGAAACCATAAGGTCACTACCGCCAGCAAGAACAATTACATCATGTTCACTTTTAATCTGCAAAGCCTCTTTCAAGGTTTTTGGCATATAGCACATTACTTCTTTTACTTCTTCCATAAGTGTGCTCCTCTTTCAGCTGCAAGCTTAATACTTTCAACAATCAAATCATAACCAGTACAACGGCAGATATTTCCACTAATTCCAAGTCTAATTTCAGCCTCTGTAGGATTTGGATTTCTAGAAAGCAGATAATATGCTGCAATTACCATACCAGGAATACAGAAACCACACTGAACAGCCCCGCCGTCAGCAAAAGCTTGAATAATAATTTGGCCTTCTTCTTTCTCTTTAAGCCCTTCAATGGTCATAAGATCCTGACCATCAGCTGCTCCAACTGGAATAAGACATGGAGTTACTATCTTTCCATTAAAGATAATGGAACAAGCACCACACTCGCCTTCACTACAGCCTTCTTTAACACCAACACAGTGAAAATCTTCTCTAAGTACATCAATTAGACGTCTGAGAGGATCTGTGACTATGCTTACATCTTTTCCGTTTAATTTAAATGAAATCTTTGTTTCCATCACAAACTCTCCCTTAGATCTTTTCCATTAAGCATATAACCCATAACATCCTCAGTTGGCACTGGAATTGCATTAATTTTCTTGCCAATTGCACGTGATAGGGCATCAATATAAGCTGCACCACTTCCGTTAAATACAAGCTCTCCCATACCTTTAGCACCAAAAGGACCCCACTGGTACGGATTTTCTACAAAATAAACACCCTGTTTTGGACAGTCCATAGACGTTGGAACAATGTAGTCACTCATGGATGTTTGTTTAAAATGACCACCAACGTTCTTTAACACTTCAGTTGAAGCCCAACCAATACCTTGGAGAATTCCTCCGTTAACTTGTCCATGGACAATCATCTCATCAATGAGATGTCCACAGTCATGACTGGACCAAACACCCTTTGTTGTAACTTCTCCTGTACATGGGTCAACTTCTACTTCAACAGCACAAACACCCCATCCATAGCCAAGGTATGCATAGCCTTGGAATGTGCTTTGATCCCATGGAAAACCTTCTGGATGTTCATAATGAGTTTCAACTGTAAAATCTTCTTCTTTGTCATATCTAGGCTTCATAAGTCTAGCTGCACGCTCAACAAGTTCACCAACAATCATTGTAGATCTTGAAGCTGCAGTTGGACCTGAGTCAGGAACCCTAGAAGTATCGGGATCCAAGAAAATAACCTTCTCAAGTGGAATTTCAAGCACATATGCAGCTATCTTTGGAAGTATTGTATGAAAGCCTTGGCCCATTTCTGTTTGGCTGCAGAGAATTTCTACCGTGCCATCTTTGAATTTGTGTAACTGACAGCGGCCTTTGATGATGGCCTGTTCTCCGTTACCGGTAAAGGCTCCTCCGTGGTTGTAGAAGGAAATTCCTATGCCCTTTCCACAGCCCCATTTATATTCTTTTATTTTTCTTTCGTAATCGCTGGCCTTAATTACCTGATCAAGCATTTCAGGTATCATGACGCGCTCTACAATTTTTCCATTTGTACTTGTAGTGTCACCCTGTTTGATGAAATATCTCTTCTTGTATTCAAGTGGATCTAAGCCCTGCATTTCTGCTAAGTGGCACATGTGAGTTTCAACTGCAAATAGTGTCTGTGGAGCACCAAAGCCTCTGAATGCACAACTTGGGAAAGTATTTGTTGCAACACCAAGACCTACAGTTCTCATATTAGGGAAGCTATAGCAACCTGTTACATGGAAACAACCTCTTTGAAGAACAACAAATGAAGATGACAAATATCCACCAACATTGTAGTAAACTGTGCTATCCATAGCCAAGATGTTACCATCTTTATCCAAAGCTGTCTTAAAAACAGTCTTTGAAGGATGCCTTTTAACAGAGTTTTCAATATCTTCTTCTCTGTCAAAGACCATCTTTACGCCCTTTTTCATCACATAGCAGGCCAAAAGCAAAGGCCCGCAAACTACATCTGGAAAGTGCTCTTTTCCACCAAAAGCACCACCTGTGACAGTCTGCTGAACAGTAATCTTACTTGCATCTATACCCAAAATTGGTGCAACTGATTTTGTAATATAAAACGGACATTGCGCAGAAGCATAAAACTTATATCCATCACCATTTGGAACACAACATGCGCCATTTGTCTCAAGATATACATGTTCCTGGAAGCCAGTCTCAATGGTCTCTTCCACAATGCGGTCAGCCTTCTTGAAAGCTTCATCCACATTGCCAACCTCAAGCTTCAAACGACAATGAATATTGTCAGAATTGACAAACGCACCACCCTTACAGGCAATGCCATCATCAATGGAGACAGCTGGTTCCTGCTCCTCATACTCAATCTTCACCTGCTCTCTGAGATCTTCCACGGTAGTCTTATCCGGCCCTACCATAATCCCGATAGTCTCGCCAACGTATCTGACGTCATTTTCTGCAAAGCACTTCCAGTCTGTGGCTATCATATGTAAATAGTTATGACCGCCTTCAGGAATATCTTTGTAAGTAATGAACCTATAACCTTCTGGCATTTCAGGTAAAGTAATGCTCTTGATGATTCCCCTTGGAATGCTTGAACGAACTAATCGTCCCCAAAGGCAATCAGCAAAATCATAGTCAGAAATATATTTTGCAGTACCTTCACTCTTTGATACTGCATCAACTCTTCTTACAGCTTTTGAGATGTCATGCGCTATCATTATTCCTCCCAAGCTTTAAGCCATTTTTTTGAGGCTCCATTAACCTTAAAAAAAGACAATGGCTTATTTTAAAACACAAACGCCGCAACCTAAGTTGCGGCCACTAATAAGATATCAAATTAATTTAAAATTGTCTTATACCTCTTATACAAATTTTGAATATTTATGATATCCATAATATCTATCATCTAACAATTCCACTTGTTCCAGTTGCAGGCATAGCATCTGCTTTTGCCCAAACCTTCTTAGCAACTTCAGCAGCCTTTGCATAAATTTCTTTCTCATCAAAGTCAAATTGTCTGTTTTCCATAACAATCTTACCATTGATAATTACAGATTCAACGCAGTTGCTACTCATACCCCAAACAAGATGGCCACCAGCATTACCAGCATTAAGTGGTGTAGGATTCTGATATGAAAGAATATCCAAATCAGCCTTGTAACCCGGCTCAATTCTACCAAACTTATCTCCTACAAAGTACTTTTCTAAGAACTTGTTAGCTCTAGTTAAAGCTGCCATAAAGTCGCCTGGCCAATATGGACCAATAGCATCTCTATTTTTAAAGAAAGCAATCTTTATTTCTTCAAACATATTGCTTCCACAGCCATCAGTTCCAAGAATCAAGTTCTTAATCTTTGGAATGTACTTGCTATAGCCAACCTGGTTGTTCATGTTACTTCTTGGGTTGTGTGCAAGATAACAGCCTCTTTCATTAAGAAGTTCAACCTCATGTTCATTAAGATAAATACCATGAACAAGAAGAGTCTTATCAGAAAGAAGACCATGCTTATCAAGCCTATCCAAGATATCCATGTTATAAAAATGATGTGACCAAATTTGGTCATAATCGCCTTCAGCAACATGAATATGAACACCTCTACCGGTAAGTTTTGCAGATTCAGAAAGCATTTCCATTCCTTCTTCAGGAATTGTAAATGGAGCATGACCACCAACCATAGCTTGGCACATGACATTCTCACCACGCTTTACTCTGTCATCAACTTCTTTAGCAAATCTGTTACCTTCAGCAATGCCATCTTTAATCTCTTTCATGCCATAGTTACGGTCTGTAATACCATAAGCAACAATGCCTCTAAGACCAAATTTTTCCATTCCAGAAGCAACTGTTGAAAGAGATCCATTAATGTAATTTGGACTCTCATGATGGTCTATACATGCAGTAGTACCGTTTTTTATTGCGTCAAGTGTGCAAATTAGGGAACTGTAATACAAAGACTCTTCATCTAAAGCTCTATCTAAACGCCACCACCATTCTTTAAGAGTTTGAATTAAATCTGTCTGAGGGCCAGCAGAAATTTGCATACCACGGCTTAGACCACTGTAATAGTGATGATGGCCGCAAATCATGCCAGGTATAACGTACTTACCTTCAGCCTCAAGAACCTTATTGGCCTTAACTTGGCTGCCGGCATTTTTGCCAACAGCCTTGATAAGATCATTTTCAATAACAATATCAACACCATCTAAAACCTCAACTGGTTCCATGGTTTGAATTACTTTTGCATTTCTAATAACAATAGTCATTATCACTCCTCCACGCGAGTAAGAAGATAATCATAGCAAAGGAATACTTGTTCAATTAAATCCTTCACAAGAGCTGGAACTTCACCAACAAGGTTTCCATCACCATCAATCTTGCACTCAACAACCTTGCCCTCAAGTCTGACTAATACAGTGTCATTTTCTACATAGAAGCCACTGTTTGTACTATCCTCAAAGTCATCTTTTCTGCTAAAAAGTGTAAACTTATCCTTATACGGTCTTCCCTCATGATTACAGAATGTTGCACAGTTGCCACATTCATTACAGAAAGCATCTAAGTGAAGAATCTGGAATGGATCATCGCTTTCATCCGAGAATCTCATGTCAATTGCAACGTTTGCACGGTTTGGACATACATCAACACACTTGTTGCAGTAATAAGTGCAATCCATACATCTACTTGCTTCTCTTTCTGCAAACTTTTCTACACTGCAAGGGCTCTTGCAATCAAGGCAAATGTGAGTTTTTCTAGCTTGAACGTCTTTGTAGAACTTGTCTTCAGCTTCCAAATACTCTTCATCTTCAGCCTCGTCATCTGGAAGATCTTTATCGCAATTACAAGGGTTGTTTACATTGCAACCTTCTTTGTTACAGCCATCACAAGACTTATCATCATCACAGCCATTGCAACCTTCACATTTTGGATCTTCTGTGACTTCTGCATCTTTGACAGAATCAAGAACCTTATCAATTGTAGCTTCAACAGCCTTTCTTGCAGATGCAATACATCTTACAACAGTTGATGGACCGCTTTGGACATCACCAATTGCATATACATCTTCAACTGGGCTTTCGTTTGTCTCTGGATTAACTACTGGCCATCCTTTCTCATTAACTGGTAGACCATACCATGTAAGAGCCTGAGAATCTGCATGCTCACCAATAGCTGTAATGAGAACATCACATGGAAGTTCAACAACTTCAGCAGTCTCAACTGGTCTGCGTCTGCCACTTGCATCTGGCTCGCCAAGTTCCATCTTAGTACAAATCAATTTGCCATTATCAAAGCTCTTTGGATTTGCAAGGAAGACAAAATCAATGCCATCGGCCTTAGCCATCTTAAATTCATCGGGGTCAGCTGGCATTTCTTTCTGGGTGCGTCTGTAGACAACTGTGACGTTTTCAACACCTTCTGTGCGTTTTGCAGCTCTTGCGCTGTCCATTGCTGTGTTGCCACCACCTGTTACAACAACGCTAGGTCCAAGCATTTCAGATGCCTTTTCTGCCTTGAATGCTTCCAAGAATTCAAGTGCACCAATGACCTTACCGTCACCGGAGACCTTAATCTCGTTGTCTTTTTCGCTTCCAACAGCGTAGTAGATGAACTCGTAACCTGCATCTTTAAGTGCCTTTACTGTGACCTCTTCTGGTTTTACGCCATAGTTAAACTTAACACCGTGGCGTGCTACATGATCAATGTCTGCCTGAACAGCTTTTGGATCAATTCTGAAGTTAGGAATAATGTTGGCAACAACACCACCTGCGTTTTCAGCTTTTTCAAAGATTGTTGTGTCAAAACCAGCTTTTGCAAGGAAGTATGCAACAGAAAGTCCTGCAGGACCTGCACCAACAACAGCAGCCTTGACATCTGAAGGATTCTGTGGAGCTTCAAAGTACTTATCAATGTACTCGTCTGTGCCCTTTTCTACAGCAATTTTCTTCATCTCTCTTATTTGAACTGCACCTTCATACTCCATTCTTGCGCAGTGGAACTGACATTGATGGTCACAGATGTTGCAAGTAATATTAGGAAGAGCATTCTCTTCATAAATTACATCAAGCGCTTCAGCATAACGGCCCTCACCTACTAGCTCAATGTAATCTGGAATATTCTGATGAATTGGACAAGCCATCATACATGGAGAAACGTAACAGTCAAACAATGGAAGATCTCCAGCAACCTTAGCCTTAGCATCTCCACGGAACTCTTTTTGACTGTAATAGCTAGTTCTTGCTTTCTGGCAAAGTTCTTCAACAGCCTTAGGATCAATGTCCTTTTTCCCCCATGTCTTGCTATTTTTTTCAAGTAGATCTGCCATTTGGGCCATTCTTGCATAT
>CAVEGR010000118.1:0-4296 GCA_963615565.1 Phocaeicola massiliensis
GAATATATGCTGTATGGCGGTATTCCGCTTGTTGTTCTCCGCGACGGAGCCAATGATAAGGCAGTTGCTCTTGAAAATCTGTTCAGCGAGATCTATATGCGAGATATATACAAGAGAAACAATATAAGAAATCAAGGTGAGCTTGAAGATTTGTTGAATATCCTTTCATCGTCGATTGGATCACTGACAAACCCCGAAAAACTAAAAAACACTTTTAGAACGGTAAAAAAATCAAGAATTACTGCAAATACAATTAAGAAGTATTTGGATTATTTTGAAGATTCATTTCTTATTGAATCGGCTCAGCGGTATGACATCAAAGGAAAAGCCTACATTGAAACTCCCAAAAAGTATTACTTCTCTGATTTGGGACTTCGCAATGCCCGTATCAACTTCCGTCAATTTGAGCTAACACACTCTATGGAAAATGTGATTTACAATGAGCTTCGTATGCGAGGATATCATGTAGATGTGGGAGTTGTAACTGTAGCTGAGAAAGTGGATAGTAAAGTTGTTAGAAAACAACTTGAAGTGGATTTTATCTGCAACCTAGGTTCTAGCAGATATTATATTCAATCTGCTTATTCTATTCCTGATGAGGAAAAAATGTTGCAGGAAAAAAGACCGTTTCGCAAAATTGATGACTCTTTTAAGAAAATCATTATCACAAAAGACATTGTACAAAAACACTATGATGAACACGGAATATTGATCATAAATATTTATGATTTTCTGCTCAATTCCACAAGCCTTGAAAGTTAAGAAGTTCATGTTACTAAATTATACTAACAGGAGCAGATAAATTTTCTTGAGAGCCTCTATAAAGACAACCAATCAACAGAAAAATCTGAGTTTTCTACTTTTTACTATAAACTCCTCTGTGAACAAAGATCTAAAACTTTACTTATTATCTTTACTTAGAGTTTTTGGTCTTGCTGAAATAACAGTCTTGTTAGGTTCAACAGAGTCTGTAAGCCATACATTACCGCCAATAATACAACCATCACCTATGGTAGTATCACCACCAAGTATTGTGGCACCTGAGTATATGATGACATTGTTTCCAATATTAGGATGTCTTTTCTTTCCCCTAATCATCATTCCTTCTTTGTTGAATTCAAAACTTTTTGCACCAAGAGTCACTCCTTGATAAATTTTAACATTATTACCAATTATGGTCGTTTCTCCAATTACAACACCCGTTCCATGATCAATGAAGAAATGACTTCCTATAGTTGCCCCTGGATGAATATCTATTCCAGTTTGAGAGTGGGCATATTCGGTAAGCATTCTTGGCAAAAGAGGAATTTCCATTTGATAAAGAACATGAGCCACTCTATAAATTCCAATGGCTTCAAAAGCAGGATAAGAAAGCATAATTTCTTCTCTGCTTTTTGCAGCTGGATCACCCTCATATGCAGCAATGATATCCGTCTCAATGATAGCCTGAATCTCATCTAACTTTGCAAAAAATTCTGTTACCTGTGAACAATAGGCATCTTTTCCTTGATAAACACAAGCCAGACAAGAACACAAGAGCATTTTTGTTTTTGCCAATCTTTCTTCTTTACTTAAATCATCAGATTCAAAAATTTGAGGATCCAAATAAGCTTTAAAAGAATTCCAGAATTCAATTAAACACGGTCTTAGTGTTGCATATGAAGGTTTTTGTTCCATAGTTATTCCTCTTTAAAAAGAGGAGTTGAAAGGTATCTATCTCCATTATCCGGCAAGACAACCACGATATTTTTGCCTTCATTCTCTTGTCTTTGTGCAACTTCTATGGCTTTTGCAAGAGCGGCACCAGATGAGATTCCAGCAAAAATGGCTTCTGTTTGACAAAGCATCCTGCCCGTTGTATACGCTTCTTCTTCAGAGCAAGTGACAATTTCATCCAATAAAGACTTATCCAAAACTTTGGGCTGGAAACCTGCTCCAATGCCTTGAATACCGTGTCTACCTGCTTTTCCCTGCGACAAGAAAGGAGATCCTGCAGGCTCAACTGCTACAAGTTTTACATTACTATTTTTGGTTTTTAAATATCGGCCTACACCAGTAATGGTACCACCTGTGCCAATTCCGGCCACAAAGATATCGATTTTACCATCTAGTGCATTCCAAATCTCTGGTCCTGTAGTAAGTTCGTGTGCAAGTGCATTTGCTGCGTTGGAAAACTGGTCTGGGCAAAAGGACCCTGGTGTGTTTGCAAGTAGCTCATTAGCCTTTTCAATGGCCCCCTTCATGCCCTTCTCGGCAGGTGTGAGGATAACTTGAGCGCCATAAGCCTTCATGGTGAGTATCCTTTCCTGTGACATATTAGAAGGCATAACAATTATAGCCTTATATCCGTAGGCTGCACAAATTGCACTAAGTCCTATTCCGGTGTTGCCACTGGTTGGCTCGATAATTGTTGCACCGTCTTTTATCTTGCCTGATTTTTGGGCTTCCTTAATCATAAATAGTGCAGCTCTATCTTTAATAGAGCCTGCAGGGTTGAGGCCTTCAACTTTTGCATAAAGATGTGCTTTCAAGTTTAGCTTTTTTTCAAGTTTAGCTAAATGAACCAGAGGCGTATTCCCTATTAAATTTTCAAAGGAATCGTAAACTTTGTTTTCCATAATAGCCTCCTAATATGATACTACAACATTATAGAGATTTATACAAAATCTCAATCTTCATAGGTTTTTGCAAAATAAGCTTTGTGGAGATTGGTTTTGGGGTTACGAGATAAAAGGCATTTCTAGGAACTGAAATAATACTTTGCATATTATACAGTTAGAAGCAATGCTCTTTTAGCCAAAAAGGCAAAGCCAAGATTCATGAAGGCAGTTTTGAAAAACCCTCCTTATTGTATATTTATTCATTCGTTTTTATGCAATAGTTTTAGAAGGTTTTAGGAATAAAATTTTTCATCTGAAGGTATTGCCAAACAATGTAAAAAAGTGTTAGTGTTGCATTGCATTTGGGCGGATAGCTCAGCTGGTAGAGCAGCAGACTCTTAATCTGCGGGTCCAGGGTTCGATCCCCTGTCCGCTCAAACAAAATAGGTCACCTGAAAAGGTGGCCTATTTTCGTTTGAAATGGGACTTTGTGGGGAGCGAACCTTTGCGATAGTTGAACGCAAATACTTGGAGCGTTCACAGCAAAGGCGGCCCGCAAAGGCGACTTTCCTCTGGAGCCTTGTAGGGCGATCCCTAAAGGAAAATAAAATCTCTCTTAACTTCTATAGGTTCTACCCCAGAGTCCTTATCTGTGTATTGTTCTTTCACATCATCTAGAGACAAAGGCATATCAATCTTATTGGACTCGTTAAAATAAATTTCTAGACAACTCCTATAGAACGAATAAACCTTCTCACTTGTTCTTACAATAATTCCTGTGTCCGATATAATTTCATCGTCTTTATTCGTCTTAATACTGTCTCTGACTAAGATAACTTCAGATATTTTTTCATCCTTGAGAAATTGAACTACTTTCCAGCCTTCTGGATAACGATGTCCACTTAAATCTGTTTTCTTTATAATGAAGCAGTTTTCTTCGTCCTCTATTAGTTTGTCCTCTCCCCAAAACCATTTGATTGCAACATAGTCAATGCAAATTTCAACGGCATATTGTCCAAGATTCAAACGAACAGGTTGAAGAAATTCTTTCCACTTAAACCTATAATATCCCTCAATTGATTTTAATGTCTTTCCTTTCATTGAAGCCATAATTTCTCTCATTTCTTCATGAATTGTTAAATCTACCATATTTTGTGCTTACCTCTTAATAAAATGTATTTTTCGTTTAAAGTTCTCATGATGGAGTTTTATTTCAACTACAGGGCAACCTTCTGTTTTTGGATATGGTCTAAAATATGTTTTTGTCCCATCACCTAATAAGGCCTCTATACCATGATGATTATCTAAATAATCAGTTATTCCACCATCACTAATCCTTGAATAAAAGTCCATTGCCGTTTCCATTGGGTTATCAGTTTCAATAGTCCATACTTTCTTTCCAATGCTAGTCTCTCCAAAAAATCCGTCCTCATTTGTTTTATAGTACTGAGAAACTTTCTTTGCATTACTTGTGTAGTTGCTTCCTGTTTCAGGTTTTCTTTTAACCATGTTATTACAGTACTTTTTCACTTTCTCATCATTGTGATATTCAATAGCATGAGTATCTGTACTAGCATTATATTGAGGCGAATTTTCTGAAACAAGCAAATCTTCTTTGGGCTCTTTGTTTCTTTTATATAAGCTTTTTGAGTAAAAATATGTCTTTTCGTACCTTGTACTTATTCCAGAGCCCATC
>CAVEGR010000119.1:0-23871 GCA_963615565.1 Phocaeicola massiliensis
ACTCATATGTAATCTTCTTATGCACATTTGACCCCTTTGACAGAGATAGATGCATTTACACATTTGAATCCACCTGTAGAGAAGATAAAGACTTGTGTGAAAATAATGGACATTATAATATTTACTTGAATACCAAAGGGACCAAAGGTGACATCAACTTTGACATGAAGGAATTGTTTAAGTACATTAATGGTGGAGCTACTACTATTGGAATGAAAACCAAGAGTGAATTAGTTAAGACCATTGATGGTTATGTTAGAGAATTCAATTCCAATAATACTTGGAGGCATGGAATTATGACATTTGAATTGCTAATGAGGGACAACTACAAAAAGGGTGTTAAAGATGCTGAAGCAAAGGCAGAAGCTCGAATAGCAAAAGCTGAAGCCAAAGCCAAAGAAAAGGAAGCTTGCTCAGTCAAGGCTTTATATGCAAAGAAAATCCCTCTTGAAACTATTGCAGAATGTATGAGCTTAAGCCTTGAGGATGTAAATAAAATCATCTCTGCAAGAGAAGCAAAATAAATAGTAATAGAGGTTTTTGCAATAGCTTCTATAGCATATTCACATGTTTCTTGATTTTTTCTTGCTTTTTTGACAACGTTTTGTTAATGCAATAAATAGTGCAAGAACAATTAAAACACTTAATGCTGCTGCCCAAATTTTTTCATTTGGAAGAAAAGAGATTGTGCCATCTGAGTTAGTAATATATTGAGCATCTCGTAGCACATAGCTTCCAATGGCAGGTCCTATTACGCCAGGAATAAAAACCTGACCTATTATACGTGAACCTTGGAATTGTCCGGAACGCCCTTGTGGAATTTGGTCACGGATTCTAGCTCCAAAGGTGGACATACCCATTAAATAACCACTCATCATAAAAAGTGAGCCACCAAAAACAATGGCAGTTACTTTAGATAAGTACAACATAACATAGCCGGCCATGAGAGTTACAATTACAATGATAACACTTTTGTCATAACCCATCTTATCGTATAGTTTTCCAAAAAAAGCTGTCACAATAGCTGCAACAATTATGGCAGGTGCCATAATTAAAACATAGTTTGCAAGACCAAGGGTTTTCTCGTAGTAGATTATAAGATATGGCATGAAAACCTGAATTGAAATTCCAAAGATGGCAAAAGCCAATAATGAAATGTAAAGAGTTTTATTTTCTCTGACAATTGATGGCCTAAAACTGTATAGAAGCGTTGAAAAATAAGGCTCTTCTGTTTTTTTAAGCCCTTGTTTCTCATCAATTAGAAACAAACCTAAAATTCCAATTAAAACTGTTCCTGCTCCAATAATGTAATAAATTGTAACCCAGTTGGAATGTTGATCTAGATTAAAACTCATAAAGCCACCAAAGACAATTAATATTGAAATTAAAGGCATCATGGAGTTGATTCCCTCAATCTTTCCTCTATTTGTGCTATCGCCTCTGTCTGTTAACCATGCATTGTAAGCTGCATCATTTGCAGTTGAACCAAAGAAAGTCATGACACAGTCCATAACAATAGTAAGGGTTACTGATTTAATGTATGCAAAACTAATTATTGAAAGACCCCAAATAATATAACCAAAACTCATAAAAGCTTTGCGTTTTCCAAGCTTATCTGACAAAGCACCCATGATTATGGTGGTTACTGCTGCAACAACAGCACTTGCCATAACCATATTGGAAATATCGGTAGCCGAGGCATTGAACATCTTATAGATGAACACGTTGAAATACATGTTTTCTACAACCCATGCAATTTGACCCATTAGGCCCAGCACGAGCATAGAAACCCAAAATCGCCCGCCAAGTTTGGTACTATTATTTATCTTTTTATCCATAAGGAGCATTATACTACAAAAAGGGTCATACGTTGCAAAAAACTCCACCCTCTTCAAGTTGACTTCTAGCTAGCCTTTGACTTCAAGCTAGCCCCTAACTTCTAATTAACTCCTGATTTCTATTATCTCGTTGACTTCTGTCTAAAGACCAAACTAGCCACAAATGAGCCTGTCATTTGTTGGAATACAATACAAAAAATAACAGGAAGAGCTGCATCAGGTGGCATATAATCAATTGCAATAACAAGTGCTGCAGTAGTATTTCTCATTGCAATTGCAAAAGTTAGAGAAACAGTATCCTGCTGATTAAATTTAAATAGCTTTGATCCCACAAGAGCAACTGCATAACCAAGAGCACAAAGAAAGAAAGCAAAAAAAGCAATCCAAACATAACGCCATGAGGCTCCTTCTATAAGTCTCTGGGCAACAGATGAGCAACTAATCATAATTACAAAAGGTAGAATGAGCTTTGAAAGAGGTTTTAGTGTAGGTTGAATTGTCTTACGAACAAATCCATCTTTAAACTGATTAAAGAACATTCCCAAAATAGAAGGCAATAGCACCATAACAATCAAAGATTTAAGCAGTCCTGTTGCATTTATAGGAGCGGAAGTTTGTGTCAATAATTTAATAGTAAGAGGAGTGGTTAGAGGAGCAACAATGGTATCCAAAGTAATCAATGCAATTGAAATAGCCATGTTTCCAGAATAAATTGATGCCCAAACAGTCCCAACAACCGCTGTTGGGATTGCGCGGACAGCCACAAAGCCGCTACAAAGATCCATTGAAGATGGAAAGACAAGTTTAGAAAAAGCATATGTGAACAATGGCATTGCAATTAAACTAAGAAGAATATAACAGAGTATAAACTTTGGTTTTTTTATTGTGTTTTTGAAATCACCAACACTTATAGATAACGCTCCAGAGAAAGTTAGAACACCAAAAAGAGGAGTAACCACAGGCTTCATCCAAGAAACATGTTTGCCTAATAAGATTCCAAGAAGAACTCCAATTGGTGTAAGAAGAGACATTTTTTTACTGAGAGCTTTATCAAAAACTCCCATTGTTGTGTTCCAATCTTTCTTATCTGACTTTTCTGTATTTACATCAACCATGTATTTAGACCTTTAACTTAGACATTCAACCTGAGACCTTCAAACTTAAGGCCTTCATCCCTGCATTGCATCTTTGAGAATTGCAAAAATAGAATCCTTATCAAGAGAAACAAACTGACCAGGAGTCCATTCAAATGATTTTGCAATATCTTGTGCAACTGTCTCAGTAAAACATTCAACATTTGAAAGATTTGTTCTAAGACCCAATAACTTATACCAATTAATCTGCCTTTGAATAGCAAGTTCTACACCATAATTTCCATCTTGTGGAAATTCAGCTCCCCAAACTCTAGATGCAAACTGCTGCATTCTGTCTCTACACTCTGGATGTTTTGAAACAAATTTCAACCAAGAAGGTGTAATCATTGCAATCCCCTCTCCGTGAACTATAGGAAATCTAGCAGAAATTTCATGTTCTATCATATGACAAGCCCAGTCTCCTCCATTACGTCCAACATCCAAAAGCCCATTATGACCAATAGTAGAAGTCCACATAAGCTGTGCACGTAAAGCAAGATCATTTGGATGAAGAAGTAGAAGTTCAGCTGTCTGTATTGTTAGTCTCATTGCTGCTTCCAAAAATCTATCTGTAAGATCATTGTTTGGAATATTCACAAAGTAACGCTCTTGAAGATGACTGAGAATATCGGCAGCACCACAAGCAGTCTGAAAAGGAGGAAGCGTCAGAAGATTTTTAGGATCAAGAATTGCAAAAACTGGCTGGCACCAAGCAGAAGTACCTATTTGTTTTTTTTGCCCATAAGAAACAACACAAGATTCTCCTGTTTCACTTCCAGAAGCAGCAGTTGTCAAAACAACGCCAGATTTTATTGGTGTTTGAATTGCTTCAAAATTCAAAAAAGCCCTCTCCCACAATTCATCTAAGGAAGATGTCTGAGTTCCAAGAGCTACAGCTTTGCCTGTGTCTATAGCAGACCCGCCTCCAATTGAGAGAATAAAATCACAATTCTTTTCTCTGAAAAGAGAAAGAGCTTTACCAACACTTTCAAGTGTTGGATTTGGAACAACATCAGGAAATTCTTCCCACTCAAGGCCATTATTCTTGAGAGAATTAAGAATCCTTCCAAGAAGACCACATTCTTGCAAGTAAGTGCCACCATAGACAACTAAGACTCTCTTTGCACCATATCTTGCACACAATTCTCCAGCAGAATCACTTCTATTCTCTCCAAAAACGATATTTGTTTTAAGACTATATTCAAAATCAAGCATTTTTCTTTTTACTCCTTTTGTTTGAAATAGATAAATTAGGTATACAAATTAAAATAATTATCACTACAAGTATTGCAGATAGCCCAAACAACCAATTAGGGGATTTTTCATAAAGAACATCCATCAGTTGAAGAGCTAAAATAGAAAAGATGGCAGACAGTACAAAAGAAAATGAATATATGCCAGCACCAAATTCTCCAGCAGTCTCCACTGCTAAAATTGCATCCGCAGCAGATTTAAGAACTCCGTAACTAATAGCAAGCAGAATTACAGCACAAAACAACAAAATAGAGTTTCCAGCTGGACAGAGAATAATTAGCCAAAAGCCAGCCAAAGACACGAGTCCCGCAACAAACGTATAAGGATAAATTGTTTTACGACTAATTCTAGGATTAATAACGAGCATTGAAAAAAGAGTACCAACAGAATAAATAGCACCAATTGAGGAAAGAGCAATTCCTTCCAAATGCCTATAGTTTGCAAAATAAGGAGTAAACAAGAGGCTTGTAGTAGTACAGAGATTGTAATAGACATACATAATTGCATTTACAAGAAGAGCCGCCAACAGTTTTCTATTTTGATAGAAAGCTTTAATTGTTCCTTTGTATGATTTCAACACATTTTTTAGGCTAAAGCTCTCATGAAAATTCTTAATTTCTTTGCCTGTAGGAGATTCCTCAATAAAAAAATGCCTTATAATGGCCTGCAATGTCATTGATACAACGGAAACAATTAAGAAAAGTTTTTCTCCCTCTATAATTCCCATTCTGGAAATTACAACTCCAGCTAAAGGAGTAGCTACTCCAGCTATAACAGAAATAATATTGAACATATTCATAGTATCTATACTATTTCTGTCTGAAGTATCTTCCATCATTACCAAATAGTAAGCTGTACTCATGATTCTATTAAGCCCAGTCATTCCCATAGCAATTAAAGCAGGTACAAAACTTTGAGAGATTAAGAAAATAGCTGCAGGAACAGCTGAAGATAACAAATCAAAAACAAGAAGAGCATTCTTCCTTCCAAGCTTATCTACAATTGGAGAAGCTATGAACGAAAACACTAATGAGGTAACATTGGAAACGGTCATCAACATTGTTATTTGACCGGAAGACAGCCCCTTTTCCATAAGAAAGAGGCTGAGGTAATACATATAAAAAGTATATGGAAGCATCCAGAAAGGAAGTGCTTTCATACAAACAGAAGCATTCTTTTCTAATTTCATTTGTTTAAAAACCTCATAATAGAGGTTTAAACCCCCAATACTTGTAAATTATTATGTGCCAAGAGTTCAGAAGAGATATTTTCAGGTAACTGCTCATTAGTATTGATCATACTAATTAGAGCTGCAGCCAAAGCAGCAATTGTATCTGTATCTCCACCAGTTTCAGAAGCAAGAAACAACGCTTTTAAAGGTGAATTTGTATACATTGCCAATGCAGCAACAGCACCTGAGGTTTCATAACTGGGCAATCCAGTACCAAGTACACCATACAAAAAAGATTTAAGATGTTCTTCGTTCCACACCTTCAACGTAAGAGTTCTTAAGAATTTAAATCTTGGAGCAAGACCTGCTGATGCCCAAATCCATGGTGCTTTTGAAAGACCCACAGAACAGCCATGCAAAGCTTCTTCATAAATAATGTGCAAATCTGCACCTTCTATAGCTGCCTTTAATGCATAACCATAAGCGAATGCACTTTCCATAGCTATTGAAGTATTATGTGTTGGAACAAGAGCATTGTATATACAAGTATCTAAATCTTGCTTAAGTAGCATTGAGCCCCACACTGCAGCAGGACATCTCATAATGCCACCACATGTTGTTCCATTAAGACCTGTTGTTAAAGGGTCTTTTCCTTTCTCTATGGCTTCAAGAGCCGCAAGGCTACTTGGACCAATATATTTCTTCTCAACAGCACCAGTTTCATTTATCCAATCAAGTAATGCACTAACAGTATTATCAATTGTAATAGCACCATCTTTCAGATAACGCCTGAGTAACCATAAATTCTGCTCTGTGTCATCTGTTACTTCCCAAGGAAGTAAATCACTGTGGTTTTGACTTAATTTTCCGTCCATTAACCCAGTAACTGGACCAATCTTAGAGGAGATGTCATTGAGAGTCATAAACTCAGTTGCTTTTCCAATAGCATCTCCAGCAGCAAAGAATAAATAATATCTAGACAATGCTTGTGATAAATTCATAATCATTCCTAAGTTGGTTATCTATATGGGCTAAATAATACTTGTAGCTTGGTTCAAGCGTATAATAACCACTGTAACCCTTATCTTTTAACAGTTGAAAGAGTGTCTTCCAGTCAATATCTCCCGTTCCTATTGGAAGATGTTTTGAGCCATTTCCAAAATCACTTAAATGAAGATGGCAGGGAGCCTCATCTAATGCCTTAATAAACTCAATTGGGTCTTCCCCTCCCTCTATAACCTCCGTGGTGTCCACCATAATTTTCATATTCTTTATCCCAATCTTTCTTACATATTCCTGAAGAGTATGGGGATATTGGCCTACTCCAGTTGGATGATTTTCCATTGCTAGTGTTACGCCCACTTTTTCCAATGCAGATGCAAGATATTCAATATTTTTTCTTATAGGCTTTGCACAGATATCAACATAGACACCTGAATATTCCTCTTCCGGATGGATAACAACAAATTCAGTTCCTGCTTCTTTTGCAAAGAGAGCAAGGTTATCAGAAAACTCCATACTTTCTTTTGCCATTTCTGGATTAGCATTGTAAAGAATTCCAAAAAAAACCAAAGGGTAATGAATTGATGACACGTGCATACCTAATTTCTTTATTTCTGCAAGAGTTTCAAGACTGAGATCCTTGTGACACTGCGGCATTAGCTCCATGTGATTGAACCCTGCCTTACGTAGTCTGCGAACTGCGTCCAGTGTTTCATAGGTATAGAACGCACCTGTTGAAAAAGCAACTTTTTTTATTTCTTTATCCATGTAAAACCTCTAACAATTGTGGATTTGCAAAAGCTAACCAGTTTTCACAAATCCACATACAGTAATAATTTAGCCTCTTTTGGCATTTAGCTTAATTCAGTCTTTAGCTTATTTCAGCATTTAGTCTATTTCAGCAATCAGCTGTGTTACAGCATCCTTCAGAGCCTCTGCTGGTGTTGCATTGCCACTTTCAATATCATCAAGTGCATACCAAAGGAATGCATCCATTGAACCCATTGCTCCAAAGTGAGTATATGCCCAGGCATATGAAAGCTGATTTGTAGCAACTTCATACAGTCTGTTATCTGCAATGTAAGCTTTTACATCTTCTCTCTCAAGAGAACTTTTTCTTGTTGGAAGATAACCACTTGTAAGAGCAAAAGCGGTCTGATTTTCAGTATTTAGCAAATACTTAAGAAGCTGCCAACAAGCATCCTTTGCCCACTTTTCTTTTGTAAGAATTGCACATGTGCTACCACCCAAAGCAACAGAAGGAGTCTTGAAATAAGGCATTTCAATTGCACCAATTTCAAATGTTGTACTTCCTGTCCACTTGGAAATTCTATTACTTGTAGCTGCAACAAATGCAAGTGAGCCAGCAAGGAATTTCTTCTCTGCATTGTCATGCTGCTGAGCAGGCATAATCTTCTGATCAACAAGGCTCTTCCAAAATTTTGCAACCTCAATTCCTGATGCTTGGTCAAATACAGGAGTAATTGTTTCGCCTTCCTGTTTAACAACAGTATTGCCATTCTGATAGAACATACTCTTTACAAGCCAAACACCATCTGATGTATCAAAGCCCCAAATTCCACTGTTAGCAGCCTGAACAGTCTTGCAAACTTCTACAAATTCTGCCCATGTCTTTGGTGGATTGTTCACAAGATCAAGCCCTGCATTTTTTACAAGATCTACATTGTAATAAATTACTTGCGTTGAAATTGCAAATGGAAGAGATGCAAGTCTTCCATTGTATTTTGCATATTCAAGAATACCAGGCTGGAAGTCGTCATAATCAAAATCACTGTCCTTTACAAGTTCTTCCATTGAGAAGTCTTCATCTTCACCAGGATACAATTGTGATGCTGATGTAAAGACCAAATCTGGAGCCTCACCTGAAAGTTTTGCAGCTGAGATTTTTGTAGCACTATCGGCATATGAGCCGGTATAAGTCAACTCAATCTCAATTTCTGGATGTGCTTCAAGAAAAGATGCAACTTGCGATTCAAAGAACGTGCCATTCTTTCCACTGATTGAATACCAAACTTTAAGTTTTACAACCTCTGGTTTTGTCTCTGTCTTACTTGACTCAGTTTTCCCTTCTGCAAAAACAAATGTCATTGCAAGCAACAAAACTAAACCCATTAAAATAGCCTTCTTCATCTAAAACCTCCTTGTTTCAAAAAAGAACACTTATGCCTTCAAGCCGGTGAGAGTAACAGATTTCACCAGCTGTTTTTCAAAAATTACAAATAATATCAGTACTGGTAGTATTGCCATAACAGATGCTGCCATCATAACTTGATATTCACTTGACGACTCTTGAACTAAATATTTCATCCCAATTGGAAGCGTTCTATATTTGTCCTTGTTTGTAATAATCAAAGGCCACGTATAACTCTTCCAATGTCCAAGGAATGCAAATAACATTGCTGTACTGATTGAGCTTTTTGAATTGGGAATAACAATTCTCCATAGAATTGAAAAATATCCACAACCATCAATTCTTGCAGAATCAACTAAATCCTTTGGAATTGAAGCAAAGAATGAAGAAATCAAGAACAATGTAAATGCAGAAAATACTTGCGGAAGAATAATTCCTGCGTAGGTATCTACTCCATGCATTTTGCTAACAATCAAATACATAGGAACTAGAGTCACAACAGATGGAACAAACATTGTACTTCTAAGTAATGTTCTTATTTTTTCTTTTCCAGGAAAATCAAGAAAAACAATACTGTATGCTCCAAAAACAGAAAGAATAATTTGAAGTGCAGTTTGTACTACAGAAGTATAAATACTGTTAAAATAATATCGGCCAAAAGGTATCGTTTTAAAAACTGTCGTGTAATTATCCCAATTCCAAGCAGAAGGAAGCCATTTTGGTGGATATGTGTATACATCTTGTACCGTTTTAAAAGAAGAGAGAATCATCCACACAAAAGGAAAAATCATTGTGAGAGATCCAATTGCAAGAATAATGAAAACAAGCCAGTTATATCTCTTGTAAAATGGCTTTTTGTTCAATCCTATCTGGTTATTCTTACTGAGCTGCATACTCTTACTCATATGAGACCTCCTTGGATGAATCAAGCTTGGACTGAATTTGAGTAAGCACAAAAATAATAACAAACAAAATTATTGATGCTGCACATGCACGACCCATCTTTCCTCTTGTGAAAGCCTGCTCATATATGTAATTAACAATCAATGCCGTTGAATATGAAGGTCCGCCTTTTGGTGTCATTACGTCAATTTCTGCAAAAACTTTGAAGGTATTGATGATACCAATCATAACAATGAAAGAGGTAATAGGCTTGAGCAAAGGAAGCTTAACCTTAAAAAGAGCCTGCATATTTGTTGCTCCATCTACCTTTGCAGCTTCCAAATAAGAATCAGGAATATTCTGAAGGCCTGTAAGAAAAAGCATTACGTTATAACCTACACCTTTCCATACTGAAAAAATAAGAATGGAAATCAATGCTGTATTTTGACCATAAAGCCATTGCAATGGCTGTAAGCCTAGAGCTGTCAAAATTTGATTGAGAGGTCCTATGCCCGGATCAAAGAACCATATCCATATGAGAGAGGAAGCAACAACCGGTACTACAACTGGTGCAAAATAAGTTGATCTTAAAAATCTTCTCAGAGGAATATTTGAATCAAGCATAAGAGCAATTACCAAAGCAAGTCCGGTATCAAAAATCAGTTTCAACGTGGCAAAGCAGACAGTATTCCATAATGCTTTTCGCATACGAGTATCGCTAAAAAGAAACTTATAGTTTTCAAGTCCAGTGAACTTTCCTTTTCCTGTATTCATATTAAAATTAGTAAAGCTATATCTGACAACTTGAATTACGGGCAAAATAAAAATGACAAAAACAGCCACCAAAACAGGAAGCATAAGAACTGAAGCACATATCAGCTGGTCTTTATCGTAATTTTTACCAAAAATACTAACTTTACCATTTTTCAATAATGGTCTTATTTCCTGTATATCTTCCTTTTTTTTCATACTACCTCCAGTTGCCATACACCAAAACAGCATCTGGCACACAACGAAGAGCAACAGAGTCACCTTCAATCACAAAAGGGTTTCCATCTACAATGACACTGACATCTTTGGCAAACCCAGCCAGCTCAACAACATCACCTTCATCAAAACAAAGATGTGCTGTATTTCTAATACTCTTTTTGCCCCATGTCTCAATTCTTGCATCAGTAGAAACCTTATCTAAGAGTGCTATTGCAGAAGGATGCTTAAATCCAGAGGCCTCATCTAATCCGCCAACGACAACCCTTCCATACAAGTTTTCTTTATGAAGCGTTGAGATACAAATTAGCTTAATTGGGTAATGCGGAAGCCCTGCAACCTCACTTTTATTCAGAAAAATCTTGAAATCTGAACTCACAACTGGAGATTCTTGAATGCAATCTTGCACAGCCTCACCCCGCTCTGCCATTGCACGTGCATTGAGATTTACAACTTTACCATCAATTGTACCCAAGAAAGTTCGCCCTATGATGACATCATTAAACCCATATCCTAAAACTTTATCTGCACACGACACTTCAATTGCATCTAGACCGATATTTTTAAGAAGAGACTTCTTGCTATGATTTGGTTGAACTATTGGACCAACATTGGCCGTGCCAGCAGGAAAACCAAGTATACCTATTGGCTTAGGCAAGTATTCCTGTTGCCGGATAATTGCTGTAGCCATATAACTTGCAATTCCATCTCCACCCACTGTAATAACAACATCAATATCATTAGGTGCCACTTTTAAAACAAATTCATCAAAGCGTAGCGGATATCTTTCTTCCTTAATAAGACCAATAGAGATAACTTTAGATTTTGGAATTTTCTTTGCATTGGAAAGGAAATACGCTCCACCCATATCTTCCCATACAAAAATAGCATCAAATTCGCCCAAGATTTCAAAAAGTCTTTCACTTGATTCAGGAGAAAGAACAAAACCAGGCTTAGCAACCACTGCACCTTTCATCTTAGAACGCCTCAAAGATTATTTCCAAGAAGGATTTTAAATGCTTTTCCATCTCTAAGAAGATTAAAAGCCTTTTGTCCATCTTTAAAACCAAATTTATGAGTTATTAGACATCTATACCTTCTAGGATTGGCTTTTATCATTTCAAAAGCCTTTTTAAAATCTTCCAGCGCAAAACCACTACATCCTTTTAGAGAAACCTCTCCGTAATGAATAATGCCAGCATCAATATCAAGCATTTCTCCTTTAGGAAGACCAGCAAAAACCAAAAGATTGCCACCATTTCTAACAAGTGGAAGATACTGTTTTACAAGACTGCCAATATTAACGGCCAAAACAATATTGTCATATTCACCCTTTTGAACATCTTCTTGTTTAATTGTCTTTATACCAAAATCATGTAGTTTTTTTGCTCTTTCTTCTGATGGCTCAACAACAGACACATCAATGCCAATTTGAGAATAATACAAAGCAAAAAGAGCTCCCATTGGACCACCACCAACAACAAGAACTTTGCTATAGCCCTTAATAGTTTCTAGTCTTTTTACACCATTAAGAACACATGCAAATGGCTCAGATAGTGCATATACATCATAATTAGCAGAATCTTGTTCCTTTGGAAGTTCAAAGATACCATCTTCATAACCTTCAGGAATTCCAACATACTCAGCAAAACTTCCAGCTTCTACATATTTCTTTGAGTTACATAAATCTCCCTTTCCGGCAGCACAAAAAGAACATTTTCCACATTCAAAATAAGGAGCAACTACAACCCAAGTTCCTTTAGGATATTTAAAACCTTCTGGAGCTTTTTCAATCTGTCCATAAAACTCATGACCTAACACCGTTGGAGGAACAAAATATCTATGACCCTTAAAAACAGCCTTAAGATCAGTACCACAAATACCAGTAGCCTCAACCCGTACCCAAATTGGCATTGTAGGTTCTGGACTCTGTCCTTCTTCAACAACACCCAATTCTTTGTATATTAAGCTATTCATTCTGTCTTCCTCCTTTTTGAGGTTTTTGCAAAAACCTCTTTTCTTTCCTTATTCTTCATTCACGTTCTTTTTCAATAATTTCTTCAGCTGTTTTTGCATCTGTAATTAAAACGTTGTACAATCCTAGCTTTGCTGCGGTTCTTATTGAATCAACTTTTTCTCTTCCGCCACAAATACAAATCTTTTTTGGAACAGTCTTAAGTTTTTCTATGGAAAGGCCCAAGTATCCCTTTCCCCAATTGCTATCAATCATGCCATCTTTCGTAAAATATCTACCAAGAACATCACCTACTGCATTTTTGGATCCAAGAAGGTCTCTTGGATTCATTTTATTTATTTCTCCAAAATCAATTTTTTGTGTTTCCGGAGATGCTCCAAGACCAAAGACTGCAGCATCCAAATTCTCCCAGATTTCAAAAAGATCTTTATATTTTTCTTTGAAATTCTTATTACTAGCCTCTGCAGAATTGTAAAAGAAAACTGATCCACCAAGAACATGAGAAAGGAGGCTAACAATAATATTTACCTGATATTGAACTTCTCTCACGCCAACACTACCAACAATTGGAACAACATTATGTGCATGCGAGAAATCTGTTACCTGCTTTTCAACCATTCTCATCATGGTCTTATATATTGTTAAGCCCCAACCCACCCCGATATTTTTTGAATTTCTCAACTCTGAAATAACTATTTGAGACGCATAGTCTGAAATTGTATTTACGCGTGCTTCACTACAATCCTTTGTTGTATTTGCATTTGGCGCAACATATACTTTATTTAGCCCAAGAGACTGTTCTAGCAACCCAGCGAGATTTTCAATTGGTTCAGGCTTTCTTACTGTAATTTTAACTATGCCACATTCCTGAGCCTTGGAAAGAATTCTTGATATTACGGGCCTAGAAAGGTTTAATCGCTTGGATATTTCCTCTTGGTTAAGACCATCTTCATAGTACATCACGGCTACTGCATAGAAAAGATTTGTGTCTATTTTCATCCTCTTAATGCCCCATTAAGTTCACTAATTGTTTTCTTAACATCACTGCTTTGGAAAATGTTTCTTCCAAAAGCAAGGCCTTTAGCACCCTTTGATACAACCTCTTTTACAATTGAGTTAATATCAGAATCCTTTGGGCCACCAGCAAGAATTATTGGAACCGGACAGTTCTTTGTTACTTTATCAAATTCAGTACAATAAAAAGCTTTTATCATGTCCGCACCAAGTTCAGCTGCAATTCTTGCACCACTTGCAATAAGAGAAGAATCATTGTTCTTTGTATAATCTGCAGCCAACACTTCAGCTATTACTGGAATACCTAACTTGTGATATTCTTCACAAACTTTTGCAAGCTCAATTTCACTTTCCATATCTTTTGATCCACCAATAACAAACATCACTAGAACTGCATCTGCATCCAACTGGGCTGCAAGTTCTGCAGAAGCCATATGATAGTGAACATCTGAATAAACACTTCCAAGCATTGTTCCACCAACGGAACCTCTAAGAACAAGAACTTTATCTTCAACGGCCTTTGGACAAATCTTAGATAGCATGCCAGGGTTAAGTATAAAACCATCAATTTTGCTATCTTTAAGTGACTTTACAAGTTCTGGAGTATTTTCTAAACCATCCATTGTTCCATAAATCTGTGGATGATCAAAAGCTGCCAAAAACAACTTTCCTTCATTCTTGAACATCTTAGCCATTCTTCTTTCAATTCCTGTCACTTTATAACTCCTCTTAATTGAACATTTGTTCTGAACAAAATTTCTACTTCTGTTAGTATACACCCGCATGTTTAGATTTGCAAATATTTTTTAAAGAAATTTTGGCCCAGGCCCTTAGCCCAACCATCAAAAAAAACCCTCAGTTTTAGAAAACTATCTAAAACCAAGGGCTCTACAGAACAAAATTCTTATTTAGAAGAGACTAGCTAAGGATTTGATAAGTAAGCTATACATTGACAGGTTATCAATCTGTTGACCATCAATCTCTACATCAGAAAGATGGAAAGTAAATGGGATTTTAACTCCTGCTATTGTTCCTGGATAATTAAAGCTTGTTGTAATTTCAATTGTATGATTTCCAGAATCATTTGTTATGACAAGTTTCATAGTGGCACTTGAAATTTCAACTTTTGTAAGATGTACTTCATCTTTATCTTCATCATCTTGAGTAAAGCCTAATTCTGCACTACCAGTTACTTCAAGAGAATATTTGTTCTTTTGAATTTGTACATCTTCCTTTGTCTTAAGGTAGAATTCTGTAAGAGAGATAGACTCAATAGTATTGTATTCATTGGTGTACTCTTTCTCTTCATCATCTTTCAATGTCTCTTCAGTTTTCTTATACGTCACAGAACCTTTTGCCTTCAGTGTAAGCTTATCATCATCTATTGTAATGCCATTTGCAAAGAACGCTTTCAAGCAACTTGGCAGTATTTCTTCGCCAAAATAGTCGTTGAAAAAACCTGTTAAAGAGTTTTCTGAACCTTCTTCATTTGTGTATGTAATATCTCCACAAGTTACACTTCCTGTAATTGTATCAGGATCTCCTGTGTAATAGATTGTTCCATTTACATCTTTGCCTTTAAGGTCTCCACTTTCAATAGTGACATTTTTAAGTTCAAAGGTAATAGGCATATTGACAATTCCATCAATGCCACCTTCATATACATAAGGCTCGGATTCCTCAGAGGATTCAGACTGAGTGAACTTGAAAACAACATAGTGTTCATCATTGTTATCCAAGACAATCTTAGTGCCTTCACCGCTGAAAAGCTCATTAATAAAATCGTTTACATACGGATCAAGAGCCTTTGAATAGTCAATTTCCTCTTGCCCTTCTTCAGGTGTTGCAACATCTTGTACAACATCAGTAACAAGAGCTTCATCTTCAGAGTTTGTCTTTCTTGGACTTGAACTTGAGTCTGAATCACAAGAAACAAGAACCATTGATACAGCCAAAAGTAGTACCATCAAACTTAATAATAAGTTTTTTGAATTTTTCATTTTTACCACCCTCCTAAATGAAAAACTAAAAGAAAAACATTCAATCGGGCGGAAAGATACAAACATCATTTATGTTTGGCAAGTATTTTGTTGTAAATTAAAATTCCTCCAACACTTATTGCAAGAGTGATGGAGAAAACTATGACTGCACCTAGATATTGTTGTTTTCCAAGTGCATTGCCACCTACTGTTGAAGTTATTACAGAAGGTATTCTTCCAAAGAAGCTAATCAAGAACCAAAAGAAAAAATTCATATCTGTAAGACCTGCATAGTAGCTTAAAATATCTTTTGGAGTTCCAGGTAGCATGTAAACAATCAAAAATAAGATCTCTCTTTTTTGATTTGTCTTCAAAAATTTGAGCTGTGCAATCTTATCTTCTGAGAAAAAAATGCTAACAATTTTCATTCCAAAACGTCTTACTAAAAGGAAGATTATTATGCTTCCAATGGAACATGCTATGAGACACAAGATTGTGCCTTCAATAGCCCCAAACGCGTATCCTGCTGCAAGTTCAAAGGGTTCACCCGGGATTATGGCTATTATTATCTGAAAAATCATCATTCCAATAAAAGCTAATCTTGCCATAAATCCTTTGGATTCTACCCATGCTCTGAAGGCTTCTGGTTGAGAAATATATTTTACTAATGGTCTTCCAATAAACCATGCAATGAGAGCTGAAACTATCAAGGCCAGAATTAGAGCACAAAGAACAAGTTTCTTTCTTGTGCTGTCTGATACAGCTGTCTTATTTTTATTCATAAAGCTTTGATTATATTGCCAAATTTAGAGGCTTGATATCTACTATAGGACCTTCCAAATCAGAAGCATCTAAGCTAGCCCACTTAATATTTAGTTCGTTAGCTGCTGTTTCCATTGTCATGTAACCATGCCAGCTGTTGTTTTTAGGAATTGAAACAGACCCAGGATTAAGATAGTAAATATTAGAATTTATTACACATCTGGGAATGTGAGTGTGGCCTTGGATGAAAATATCGGATTGTTTTAATTTTGGAGGATTTTGCTCGCTTAGAACGTGGCCATGAGTGAGAAAAATTAGTCTACTCCCGGCGCCCATGACTGCATAGGAAGCTAAAATGGGAAAATTGAGCACCATTTGGTCAACTTCTGCGTCACAATTTCCGCGCACGCAAAGCAATCTTGTGTCTGGTCTTTGTGCAAAATTGTTAAGCATTGCAAGAACTGCCTTGGGGTTATAATCGAGAGGAAGGTCGTTACGAGGACCATGATAAAGCAAGTCCCCTAAAAGAATTAAGCCCTCTGCATTCTCATTTTCGTATGCTTTAAACATGAGATTGCAATAGTGTGCAGAGCCGTGTATATCTGAAGCAATCATCCATTTCATGCAAGTAGAATACTCGTTTTTGCTCTTTTATCAAATAGCCTTGATAAATATAATGAACTATGTAAGCATGAAGCAGGTATAAAAGCGTAGATGAGGGTGCAAATGGAGCAAGTTAAGGTTATCTGTTGCGATATTGATGGCACGCTAGTTAGGGATGACAAGTCCTTAAGCGATGTAAACAAGTATTGGATCAAGAAAGCAGTTCAAGAAAAAGGCGTTGAGTTCACGTTAGTTTCAGGGCGAATGTATAATGGTGTTCATCCTTTTTATGATGAACTTGGTATTACTGGCCCTATTTCATGCTACAATGGCGGTTCTTTGTATAATAGCGAAGGCAAAATAGTTGAAGAGCATAGAGTGCCACATGATATTGCAATGCAAGTTCTTGAAGTGCAAAAAAAATACAATGTACCATTAATTCTCTTTAATGATCAAAAATGGTATTTGCAAAAAAAAGATAACTACGTGCATCCAAAGAAATTACGTGTATATCAAACAGAGTGTATTGAGGGTGATTTTACACAGTTATTGAACGAATTTAATACAAATAAACTTCTCTTCATGACTCCTGACAAAGACAAGTTGAATGAAGTTGAAACAACATTACGCAATATGGGAATGGAAGATGGAAAGCTCACATTTTACAGGTCTTCAGATTTTCTTGAGCTCATGCCATATGGAATAAACAAAGGCATGGCAATTGATGCACTAGCCCGATACTTCAAAATCCCTCATTTACAAATTATGGCCATTGGAGATGACTACAACGATATTGAAATGCTTCAACGTGCTGGAATTTCAGTTGCCATGGGCAATTCTGTTGAAGAAGCCAAGGCTACAGCAAAATATATCACAGATACTAATATGAATGATGGTGTTGCCAAAGCTATTCAGAGATTTGTTTTTGAGATGTAACTATGAAAGAAAACAAAGATAGGAAAAAGTTCCTTACAATATTTTTAACCTTTCTCAAAATAGGTGCTTTCACATTTGGTGGAGGTTATGCAATGATTGCTCTTCTTGAGAATGAATTTGTTTCAAAGAAAAAATGGCTTGACCAAGAATCTTTTCTTGATATGGTTGCAATTGCAGAATCTACACCAGGTCCTGTTGCCATAAACAGTGCCACGTATATAGGTTACAAATGTGCAGGTTTTTTAGGCTCTATATTAGCAACTCTTGCAGTCTGCATCCCCTCTTTTGTAATTATTTACATTATTTCACTATTTTTTGACAAATTCTTAAGCTTCACATTTGTGTCCTATGCCTTCAAAGGCATTCAGGTATGCGTTGTTTATCTTATTGCAAGTGCAGGTCTTAAGATGCTTAAATCTGTACAGCGTCCTTCTAGCATTGCAATTATTGTTGTGGTAACTATTTGCATGGTGACTTGCTCAATATTATCGGTCTCCTTCTCATCAATATACTACATCTTGATTTGTGCAGTTATAGGATTGATTGGATATTGCATTAAACACGCAAAGGAGATTTCATGATTTACCTTAAGCTTTTTATCTCCTTTCTTATCATTGGCACGGTGTCATTTGGTGGTGGCTATGGCATGATTTCAATTGTACGCGACACTGTGCTTGCAAATAACTGGCTAACAGAAAGCCAATTCATTAGCTTTATAGCTGTCTCAGAATCCACCCCAGGGCCACTAGCAGTCAACATGGCAACATTCGTAGGTGCATCTCAAGCCGGTTTTCTTGGCGCCCTAGTTGCCACATTAGGTGTAATTCTGCCAGCATTCATCATTATCCTACTTATCTCTATTGTACTTAAGAATTTAATAAAAAATCCAGCAGTTGAGGCCATCCTAAATGCTGTTCGCCCATGCACCATAGCACTCATTTTGGCAACAGCTCTCATACTAGCAGTAGAAACACTTTTTCCATCTCAAGCAGATATTCGTGCAATTTTCATCATGGCCATACTCGCTTTTGTACACTTTCTTTACAACAGAATTGCACACCACTCCCCTAGCCCCATATTAATGATTATCCTCTCTGCTGTTTTAGGCATTTTGTTCTGGGGTTTTTTGACTTGATTCTTTGATAAAATCCACAATCTTTCACTTTTTTGCTTGTTTTCTCATAAATTCTTAAAAAAATTAGATTTAACTGTTGCTCTGTCCCTTTTAAATTTGAATAAGCCATGTTAGCCTAATAGGACACCCCTAAAGGATAACTGGGGATAAAGGAAGATAGGTAATGAGTTATTAGATGAGTTAAAGGAAAGTCCTAGGAGGACTCGATGAACAAAAGAAAAAATCAGATGGATCAGTTGTCTAAATCTATTTTGAGCTTTCAGAAACTGACAAAGAAGTATCAACAAGAGACTCAGTACATGAGAAAACTGTACGAGTCTATCAAAGGTCAATGTCTTGTATTTATTTACATGGCACCTAAGATTAGAAAACTGATTTCAGAAGAGGAATTATCTGGATTCATTATCTATTTGGAAGAAAGATTCAAGCCAATAGTTCTAAGTTTTAATCATAATAAATCAAGTTTTGAAAATTTCTTATTAAAAGTAGCTTCATTCAGAGCTCTTAACTATCTATCAAAAAAAATCAGAGAAGAAAGATTGGATTTTGCTCTCTCTAAGTTCTCCTATTTAGAAGAACAAGCTAGAGTTTCAGAAAAAGAAAGTTATCTATTCTTAAATGAGCAACAATGTCCTGAAAAAGAAAGAGAGATAAATATTTTAAGGTATATATGTACAAAGAGGCCATCATTTCAAAAAAGAATCTTTATTTACATGTTAAGTATTGTACCATATTTAGATGCAGAGTTTGTAGAAAAAATATGTGAGAGCTTCAACATTGACTTAGAGGAAACCCTCGCAATTGTAGATGTAGTAGTTAGAAAATCTACACAAATTCCAATAAATAGCAGAGAAAAATATTTAACAATAAGAAACAGAAACTGGTCCAGACTGCTATATACGCAACTAGAGTTAGAGCAAGTTTGTGAAAACAATAAATTCGAAGCACTTCAAAAAAGAGAACAGCTCTATCTTTGCAAAAATGAAAATGTAAATCTTAAGCTTGATACTCTTAAAAAGAAAGTCAATTATTCACTTCTGTCTGAAGTGTTAAACATTCCAATTGGAACAATATCATCTACAATATACCTTGTAAAAAACGTGCTTAAAGCTATTGGGACAGACAAGTTTGAAAAAATAGCAGACGAAGGAAGTTTAGTCTCATTAATACAAAACGCTACCATTGTGGAAGAATTACCAATTTTTAGCCCCTTTAAAGAGTTTTGCTTTGATGAAAATATGGTGGAACAGGAAGAGTAAAGAGGTTTTTGGAAAAACTGCTTTATTGTGCTGTTTTGCTAAATGCTTTAGTATTATTGTACCATATGTACGTATGATTGATTACAGGAGGCATTTATGGCAAATATTCCATCTAGAAAAGATGTAAAAATTGAAGACACATGGGATTTAACTAAACTATATGCAACCCGTGCAGATTGGGATGCAGATTTAAAAGTATTACAGTCTGCAATTAATGAAGCTGGCAAGTATTGTGGGAAATTAGGTACCAGCCCAGCTATGGTACTTGAAGCACTCAAGTGGGATTGCGATGTATCTATTGTAGCAGAAAAACTTTATCAGTATGCATCCCTTAATTACTCTGCTGATGCAGGTGATCCAGAAAACCAGAAAATGATAGGCATTATATCACAGGTTTACACAAATTTTGTTGCAGCAACTAGTTACATGACACCTGAGTTACTTACTATTGCAGACCTGCCAAAGTGGATTGAAGCTAAAGAATTTGACGACTATAGAGTTTGCTTAAAGAAAACCTTGAGACAAAAAGAGCACACTCTCTCCCAGAAAGAAGAAGAGCTACTTGCTAAGCAGTCTGAACTCATGGAAACTCCACAGAAAGCTTTTGGGGTTCTGACCAATGTTGATATGAATTTTGGTGAGATTGATGGCATGCCTCTATCTCAGAGCACTTGGTCAATCTTTATGCAAAATCCAGATAGAGATGTCAGAAAGAGAGCTTATGAAAAGTTCTATGGAACATACCAAGGCCATGAGCAAACAATTGCAACACTATATGCAGGCTCAGTCAAGCAGGACATTTTCAGTGCTAAAGTTAGAGGCTTTGATACTGCCCTTGACGCAGCCCTTTTTGATGACGATGTTCCAAAAAGCGTTTATACAGGTTTAATTGAAGCTGTTCATAAGGCATTTCCTGCTCTTCATAAATATTATGAGCTCAGAAAAAAAGTTCTTGGTGTAGACGAGCTGAGACACTATGATGTCTACGTTCCACTTGTAAGTTCAATCAAGACACACAAAACTTACGAAGAAGCAGCTCAAATTGTAAAAGAAGCCCTAGTTCCACTTGGCAAAGATTATGTTGATGTCATTTATAATGGCATTACAAAAGACCGTTGGGTTGACAGATATGAAAACAAAGGCAAAAGAAGTGGTGCGTTCTCCAGCGGTGGCTTCATTGGGGATCCCTACATCCTCTTAAACTACAAGGAAGATGTTTTGGGAGATGTTTTCACCCTCGCACATGAAGGTGGTCACAGCATGCATAGTTACTATTCAAAACGCAACAACCCATTCTCATGCTACAACTACACAATATTCGAGGCAGAGGTAGCATCTACCTTCAACGAGCAGCTGGTTGCCAAGTATTTAACCGATCATGCCGATAGTGAAGAGATGAAAACTTACATTATTGCTAAGCAGGTAGACGATATCATTGCCACACTCTTCAGGCAAACAATGTTTGCTGAGTTTGAACTTCTTGCCCATACTCAACAAGAAAGTGGAGAGCCACTTACTGTTGATTCACTTCGCAAGACTTACAAAGGTTTACTTGAAGCTTACTTTGGTCCTGCAATGGTCTTTGAAGACAACTCAGACCTTGAAGGCCTTAGAATTCCTCATTTCTATAATGCTTATTATGTTTATAAGTACTCCACAGGAATATCGGCCTCAATTGCATTGTCAGAAAGAGTGCTCAATGGTGGTAAGCAAGAACTGCAGGATTATTTAGGCTTCCTCAAGTCTGGTGGTTCCAAGTTCCCAATTCAAAGCCTTAAAGCCGCCGGCGTTGATATGTCAACTCAAGCTCCTGTTGAAGCCGCAACTAAGAAGTTCGCAGACCTTCTTAATCAGCTTGAAAGCCGCATAAGTTAAACTAAGAAGCTTTTCTGGTACGTTTAGAATGTTGTAGATCTACAATTGTGGGTCTACAACATTAAAGTACTTTTCAAGTTCTACTTAAAAAAACTTGTAGGATATTGACTATTTCACTCAGATTGGGTATGTTTTTTCTTGTTCAAGTTTTTATACCAATTACTGCGGCTGTGGTGGAATTTGGTAGACACGCTAGCTTGAGGTGCTAGTGGGAGAGATCTTGTGCTGGTTCAAGTCCAGTCGGCCGCAAAAAAGAAGAGACGTTCCAACGGAACGTCTTTCTTTTTTTTAGCCGTTTAGTCTGGACTTGAAACGAGCGATAGTCAAACGCGAAACGTTGAGCGTTTGCAGCGAGGCGGCCCGCAGACGGCCATACAGAAGGCCGTCGCAAGGGCAAGTCCAGTCGGCCGCAAACGAAAAGGGCACTCTTTATGAGTGTCTTTTTTCGTTTATAGGGGACGACGCAGACTTGAAGCTTTGCGGTAGGAAGACGCGAATACGTGGAGCGTCTGAAGCAAAGCCGGCCTGTAGTGCGGACTTCCGGGAGCACGTAAGGCAAGTCCAGTCGGCCGCAAACGAAAAACTTTGCAATAACAGAACTCTCCTTAACAAAAATAGACATAAAAGGCCTTTTTTGAGATCAAAATGTCTACATGTAGACATTTTGGGCCATTTTTTATACGTTTTTGTCTACTTTCAAGCTTGAAGCAGCATGTCACCGTCCTTGATATATCCTTTTTTCCTCATAAACTCGGAAATCAAAAGAGATATAATAGCCGGTAATATGAAATGCACAATTGCAATTTGCCAGAGGCATGATGTTCCCATTACTGCAACAGCATTAAATTGACCAACAAGGCCGCTTGTTCCCATACCAGCACCAGCTGAATTATTTGTCATTTTAAAAACACATGTTGAAATTGGACCAACAATCATGGATGAAAGCGTTGGTGGAATCCAAATTTTCCAATTCTTCCAAATATTTGGAATTTGGAGCATTGAGGTTCCTAAGCCTTGGCTTATAAGTCCACCTATTTTATTCTCCCTATAGCTTGATACTGCAAATCCAATCATTTGACAACAACAGCCAGCACATGCTGCTCCCGCAGCAAGTCCATTGAGACCCAGTGAGATACAAATAGCTGCAGATGAAATAGGCAGTGTAAGAATTATACCTACAACCGCTGAAACAAAGATTCCCATAGGCAATGGATAAAGCATGGTAAGCTTATTTACAAAGGCTCCTATTGCATTCATAAGAGCACTAACAACAGGAGAAATAAATGTTCCAACTAATGAACCAACTAATATTGTAAACATTGGAACAAGAATAATATCAACATGAGTTTTGCCCTTTATAAATTTTCCCGCATATGCTCCAGCAAGAGCTGCAATACATGCACCTAAAGGCTCTCCTGTTACAATTTTTAAAAAAGCTGCTCCATCACCTAAAACTATTGTCCCTGCTCCAACAGCACCACATACAGCACATGCAAAGATGGCTAAATTAGGAGCACCAATAGAAAGCGCAACCCCAATTCCAATAGCTGGACCAGTTAAATACTGTGCAATTTGCCCAAAATTCTCAACAAGAGAAATACCAAGATAGTGCCCAATTTGCTTGATAATCAAACCTATGATTAAAGAAGAAAATAAGCCTTGTGCCATTCCATTGAGAATGTTGACAATACTTTCCCCTATATGACTACTTTTGCTTTCTTTCATCATATAAAACCTCATAAAAATTTTATTTGGAATTTGGATGACAGAACATCTTATAAGGGTGAGTGTCTTAGAAGAAGGCCTCCGTTGAGAGTTAATCACAATTAAATTATTTTGGTCAATTAGCTTTTTGTATTAATGTTAACTTTTCACAAAATTATACCTCAATTGCTTAATTGACTCTGTTTGAGT
>CAVEGR010000120.1:0-2669 GCA_963615565.1 Phocaeicola massiliensis
CTATTGTCTCTCAATAATTAATCAAAAAAACTAGGCTACGAGATTACGCTTACTTAGCATCTGATCTTATGGAACCATTTAGACCAATCTTTGACACAACAGTGTATTCCATGCCAAAAGGACAAGAGTTAGAGCATGCAGATAAGCTCTTTATTTTAAGTACATTAACCAAAAGAGTTGCCATTGGAAAAGCTCATCATACAGTGGACAATGCTGTTGCAATTTATATAAAAAGTGTTTTGGATGCATTAGACAATAATGATGTATCTCTAATTAGGTTCTACGATTATGAGTTTTAGAGAAATGAGAGTATTTGTAATGTTTGATTTGCCAGTTCTTACTGTTGAAGAACGCCGAGCATACACTCGTTTCAGAAAATTTCTAATTAAGAATGGATTTATTATGATGCAATGGTCAATATATTCTAAATTATGTTTGAATCCCTCAGCTGTTAAAGCAACATATGAAAAAGTAAAGAAATATGTTCCCGCAAAAGGCATAGTTCAACTTATGGTTGTCACAGAAAAACAATATGCGTCAATAGAATATTTATCAGGAGAATCTTCTTCAGAATATATTACCAGTACTGATAGGATAATTGTTTTATGAAAACTAAACTTGTGAACCCAAACTGGGAACACCAAATTAAATTTAATGACGGCTCCACTAGCCTTTTAGTAATTGAAAATTCCGATATTTTTAGAAATTACATTACTAGCCTCCAACTTCAAGCAAATGGAGAAGATGGGCCCTTTGTTCTCTCTGATGAAAAAGAAATTATTGCAATCAAAGATAGATTATCATTTGCATTAAATCCGCTATATATAGAGATAGTAGACAAAAAAGTTCAAACAAAAATAACAACCCTAATTAAAAATTATATGCTCAATGAAGAACATTTTGAATCATTGAGTACTGTATTGTCCACAATAGAATCCTTTGCATTAAAAATTGAAGATGATTTTCCATTTGAACTAGAGCACACAGAGCCTGAAGCCTCAACACTTATCAAAATGCTTGGCTTTTCTTTAAAGGTGGACTACCAAGATGAAATTGAGAAGCTCTTAGAGTATACAAACGTACTTCATGACATTTGCAACATAGACCATTTTGTTTTTGTCTCATTGTATGATTATTTTAGTGAACAAACAATTGTGAATTTCTGCAAAGAATGCAACATGAATAAACATAACATTCTTCTTATTGAACGGCATAATCAAAACCCACCAAAAGAGGCCCAAAAAATCCTCATAGACTCAGATTTATGTGAAATATTCTAGAGAAAAAACAAAAACATGCCTCCAGACCTCTTGCCGAGGCTTTGGAGACGTGTTATTTTGAATCTATCTAAAGCATATCTGAATCTATAGCTCGTGAGAACTACGCTTTGGAGACGTGTTATTTTGAATCTATCTAAAGCTATTCTTACTCCAATCATCAATATGATTACGCTTTGGAGACGTGTTATTTTGAATCTATCTAAAGCGTAACTACACGATAGCCGTTTCCAGATACAGCTTTGGAGACGTGTTATTTTGAATCTATCTAAAGCGATAACCCAAAACGATGGAGTTGTGGATGAGCTTTGGAGACGTGTTATTTTGAATCTATCTAAAGCACAGGCGCTACAACGATAGCTTTGAAACTCGCTTTGGAGACGTGTTATTTTGAATCTATCTAAAGCGAGTTGCAGGCGATGTTTTGCTTCTTTGAGCTTTGGAGACGTGTTATTTTGAATCTATCTAAAGCTATGGAAGTCATGCGTAAACTTGCAGAGCGGCTTTGGAGACGTGTTATTTTGAATCTATCTAAAGCAGTCATATGATTTAGTTGTAACCTTATAATGCTTTGGAGACGTGTTATTTTGAATCTATCTAAAGCAGCAATGACAGTACAGACAACGACAACTTCGCTTTGGAGACGTGTTATTTTGAATCTATCTAAAGCTTTTACCTCTCTTATGGCTGTTCCCTCAACGCTTTGGAGACGTGTTATTTTGAATCTATCTAAAGCATAGTTTTCTTTCTGGTACTCGTTAAAATAGCTTTGGAGACGTGTTATTTTGAATCTATCTAAAGCCATAACCAACCTTATCAATCTTAACGTCACGCTTTGGAGACGTGTTATTTTGAATCTATCTAAAGCACAGAAAAGTTCAAAAAGAGCTTAAGAAAGGCTTTGGAGACGTGTTATTTTGAATCTATCTAAAGCTACTGTCTCTGCTTTGTATGGGTCAATTTCGCTTTGGAGACGTGTTATTTTGAATCTATCTAAAGCCTGAAAGTATTAAAGAAAAGCAGATACAGGGCTTTGGAGACGTGTTATTTTGAATCTATCTAAAGCATTTCTTATTTGTACAGGGCACAATAAAAATGTAGAAAAAAGACCGTCACATATGTAGGTTTATGGTCATCTGAAAAATACAAAACCAAACAAAATATAAGTTATTCCCTTTTGAATTAGGGCACAGCCATAAAAGCTAAGCTCTTTGAATTCACAACTATTGTGCTATGCTTATCTTGCAGAGATGATTTTGTTCACTTCTTCAAGGCTCAAATTTGTGCACTCTGCAATAGTCTCAAGTGGAATCTTTTTTGTATAAAAGGCTCTAACCGTACAAGCTTCCTTTTCCTTGGCTTTAGCTTCTGCTTTTGCTTCAGCCTTCGCTA
>CAVEGR010000121.1:0-508 GCA_963615565.1 Phocaeicola massiliensis
CACCTGCTTTGACTAAAGCAAGTTCAATGCCGTTATTCTTCTTTGTGGCAAGAAGGTCTGCTTCATACTTTTCCTTGTCAGCTTTCTGAGTCTTGAGAAGGTCGTCATACTTCGTCTTGAATTCTGCACTTGCTTCTTTGGCTTCGTTAGCTTCCTTGAGAAGTTTGTCGCTTTCAGCCTTCTGAGTTTCCAAGAGCTTATACTTGTCGTTAAGCTCGTTGTACACGCTCTTTGGCATGTGAGTTTCAGGAAGAAGCTTGTTCAGTTCTTCTTCAAACTTTTCTGCTGTCAATTCTGTTTCCTTGTGCTTCTTGAGCAAATCCGATAAGCCTTTAATAGCCATAATTACCTCTGCATTCTTTATACTCTGTGCCTGAGTGGTGAGATAGCAAGAGCAATACCCCTCTTGCGTAGGTGTCTCTATTGTAAATTCTAAAAAATCTTATATGCAAGAGAGGTTTGTTATAGTAGATTTTGCTATCTACTTCTCTAAAACGTGTATAAAACG
>CAVEGR010000121.1:518-2289 GCA_963615565.1 Phocaeicola massiliensis
CATATAACTCATTTTTGCCATAACTCTTTAAGATATAAAGAAATAAAAGAGATACTAAGGAATAATTTGCAAGATTTCATGCAAAATTAGAAAAATTTCTAAAAAAATATAAAAAAAACTATTGATTAAATATAAAATATATTATATATTAACAATGTAAGGAGAACGAATATGACAAATATTAAAGTAAAAGATTGGTTTGCGATAAAAGTTCTTAAAGAGAAGAAACTTAATATGACAAATCAAGCTAATGTTTATGCTATTTTCAAAGAAACTGAAAAAGCTATCTACTGCATGATGTGTGATTGTGCAGTATTTACAATGACATGGGTTCCGAAGAGCTGTCTCGAAGAAGGTGGCTATTGGGTCACAAGAAACGATATCGACGCTGAAACAGCTATAAGATACTGGAACATAGATAAGGATTAAGGAGACAAGAAATGGCATATCAAATGACTTGGAGAGTTTACGGAAGAGAAGGACACAGACAGAGAGAGTCCTTCGCCAAATCATATCAACATGATTTTTCAGAGAACGGCAAAATCAGAAAACTGTACGTCGCTAATGCTGATGTTACTGGGACTCATGAATATACACTCATCGCCATCGTGCGTGACAGCAAAGAAGAGTGTATGCAAGAGTTTGAAGGACAGCTTTCAGACGGTGTTTTTGAGAACTCTTGTGTTGGAAAAACAGAACTTATGTTTGAGGGGGAGTTTGAAGCATGAACAAAGGTCTTTTGCAAAGCTTAAGAGAAGAATACAAGAAGGGGACGAGGGTTCGTCTTCTTAACATGGACGATATACAAGCTCCACCAATTGGAACGCTTGGCACAGTTTTTGGAGTTGATGACATGGGCTCATTGCTAGTTCACTGGGACACTGGTAGTTCGTTAAATGTTATTTATGGAGAAGATAGAGTTGAAATTGTATGCTAGGCAAAGAAGGGAGCCTGAGATAAGATATGACAAGAAACATGGAAAGATTAGTTGAAATTAAGGTCGCTGAGTTCGTGAAAGAACACGGACTTGGCGAGGGTGTAAAGGAAGAAATTCTCAAGCGTTTTGGCGAAATTGGGCTTGAGTGCTTGCTTGCTAACTATGACATATTACAATGAGAGGGCTAATGTATGAATGAGAATAGAGAACTGTTGTATAAAACTTTAACAAAACAGTATTACGAGCGTTTTGGAGAATATTTTTTCATAGACATGATGTGCCCTTTATCAGAGAAAGAAGCAATTAAAGCCATGCAAACAAGTATAAAAACAGGAAAACCGTATAAGCAAAAAATAAGCTATGAAATTGACCCAAATGTAGAATATTAAATCTTAATATTCTTTATCATTTCCTCAAAACACTTTGTTGATTGAGGCAGAATTTTTTTCAGAAAATCCCAAGAATTAGGATTACTTACATAAGCAGAACACATTTCTGCAAAGGCTTCCGTTGGTTTGCGGTTTGAGTCCCTCTTCCAATAGTCTGGTCTATGCCCAATCCCAAGAGAGAAGTTTCCATCTGTAAAACCTGAAAGAATGTCTGAAAAGTTTGCATATGTTCTAAAATCTTTGTTCTTGATAATATCCTCCAACGTTTTATTATTTTGTCTTAAGGATTTCTGTAAATTACTCATTTCGTCTTTTATTGTTTTACCAAATTTTCCATTTTGCCACGTAACAGATAGAGTTTGGCTTCTTGTATCTGCTCCAGTTGAAGCATAATCTATAGCGTGTCCCATTTCATGGAAGAGTGTTTCATACGGAGTTTGATAAG
>CAVEGR010000122.1:0-28980 GCA_963615565.1 Phocaeicola massiliensis
CTTGAACTTCTTTCCTTGAATCCACAAGCAACTTAATACTTCTTCCCAGATTTTCTATTTTCTGTCCTTCATCTATGAATATGCACTTTTTAGATCCTAAAATCTGTGTCCATCTTGATATTGTAACTGTTTCAAAAAGACTTTTTGTCACATCATCATCACCAGTAAGTGTAATACAATCAAGGTTCTCTCTTCTGATTAATTCCGCTACAAGAGTAGTTTTTCCGGCCTGTCTTGGGCCATAGATAAAGATGGCCTTTCCCTTGAAGAGTTTTTCTTTAAGATTGTAGTAAATGGTTCTGTTTATCATACTTTAAGTATGATTTAAAATTCCAAAAAGTCAAGTTTTTGCATTTATAAAAGCAAAAAAACCAGATATTTTGCATTTACGAATGCAAAATATCGGATTTTAGATATCGGTCTTGGAGGAGACTATGCGGCTTATAAGCCCGTAGGAGATTGCTTGCTGTGCATCCAGCCAGTGGTCTCTATCTGTGTCCTTGGCCACATCTTCTATGTTTTTGCCTGTTGCCTGTGCAATAATCTCGTTGATTCGTTCTTTGATTTTTTCAAGCTGTATTGCATGAATTTCAATGTCTGTTGCGTTGCCCCGCATCTCGCTTAGTGGCTGGTGAATGAGATAAGAGGAATTTGCAAGTCCAATTCTTCTTTCTGCTGGAACGGCTAGGAGAATTAAAGATGCTGCGCTTGCAACAAGTCCCATGCCAATGAGAATAACTGGAGAGGAAATGAATCTAATCATGTCATAGATTGCAAAGCCAGAATTTACATCTCCTCCGGGAGAGTTAATATATACCTTAATTGGATCTTGGCTTTCTGCATCCAAAACTACAAGATCTTTGATAAATTTATCTGCCATGTCCATATTAATCTCACCGGTAAGAAAAAGAGAGCGTGTTTTTAACAGCTTATCATACTGTCCTGGATTCTCTGGAGCTTTAACTGTCTTATCTTCTTTTTCTTCTTCCAATGTAAATCTATTCATTGTTTCCTCCACAAAAGGTTTCTCCTATAAAAACCTCTCTAAGGCTAAAAATATCAGTTATTCCCACACTTGACAATCTACAATATACTTTAGTTATGAAATGTGCTTCAGTTGCAATAATTGGAAGGCCTTCTTCCGGGAAATCTACGTTAATTAACACCATATGTGAATCAAAAGTCTCTATCACTTCGCCTACTCCTCAAACAACGCGGAACGCTATTAGGGGCATTTATACAGACTCTCGTGGACAACTGATTTTCACTGACACACCGGGTTATCATATCTCAGAAAAAGGCTTTAATAAGCGCATGCAAGAAATTGCAACCTCATCTCTTGAAGAGACAGACTCTGTTTTGTATATCATAGACGCAACTCGAGTCCCTGGCTCTGAGGAAGATGCTATCTCATACATGCTCAGTGGGCTATCTGTTCCTGTAATCTGTTGTATAAACAAGAAAGATATTCTGAGCCAGGATCAGATTGAAACTGCTACTTCATATCTAAAAACTCATATGCCTAGCCGCTCTATCCTTGTCACGTCCGCACTAGAGGATGAGGGCGTTGACGAGATTCTCATTGAATTATTCAAGAACGCCCCAGAAGGGCCACTCATGTACGATGCAAATGCTCGTACAGATCAAAACTTAGAGTTTCGTATTTCTGAAATAATTCGCGAAAAAGCTATGAACTCTGTAAGCCAGGAAATTCCTCACGCTATTATGGTTGAAGTGGCAGATCTTGAATACAATGAAGAGGAAGGCAAGGTTTGGATACGTGCATTTATCATAGTTGAAAGAGAAAGCCAAAAGGGTATAATGGTAGGAAAAGGCGGTAATAATATAAAAAACATACGTATTGCTTCATTTAAGGACATCAAAAAAATATTTCCTCAGTCAAAACTTGAGTTGGATATACGTGTTAGGGTCAATGCAAAATGGAAAACCAATGAGGCAACTCTAAAAAAAGTTTTCTGCGAAACTCAAAGTTAACAGAGGTTTTTGCAAAAACCTTTTAAGTTTTTAAAATCACTGGAAACCTGTAAGATTTTTTATTATATTTCACATAACTTGGAGGGCCAACATGCAGAGTGAAGATTCAGTATTAGTTAATGGATCTCAAAAGGGGACTCAGAAACTAGACTACACTGTTGAAAAGCTTGGAGAGGCTAAAATTCCATCCCCAATTGTCATGAGCAACGTCTATGGAGACGGCATTGCAAACTATGTATCAGATGACGAACGCATCTTCAGTAGCCTAGACACAACTCGTCTTGAAGACGGAACCTATGCCCCGGCACGCACAGAACTGGTAGAGGTTGCGGGCCCAAGACAAATGATCTACTTCAACCCAATCCACGTCCACGCAGCCATCTGCACTTGTGGAGGTATTTGCCCAGGCCTAAACAACGTCATTCGTGCAATTGTTCGTTGCTTGTGGTATAGGTACGGTGTACGCCAAATCAGTGGCATCCCTTACGGCTACCAGGGGCTACTTCCAACCTCTCACTTTCCAATCATCAAGCTCAATCCCGATAACGTTGACGATATTCAAGAAAAGGGTGGTACTATTCTTGGTAGTGCCCGTGGTGGCGGAAACCAAACAAGTGACATTGTTGACACACTTGAACGCATGAATGTCAACATGCTTTTCACCATAGGTGGCGATGGTACCCTCCGTGGAGCTGCTGACATTGCCAGTGAAGTCAAGCGTCGTGGTTTAAAAATTGCTGTTGTAGGTATTCCTAAGACCATTGACAACGACCTTGCCTACATCCAAACTTCCTTTGGATTTGACACGGCCGTGTCCATGGCTGTCCCGGTTGTTCGCGGCGCCCACATTGAGGCTAGAAACTCAATCAACGGCATTGGTCTTGTAAAAGTCATGGGAAGAGAGAGCGGATTTATCGCCGCAAAAACCTCCCTGGCCCAGAGCGATGTCAACTTCTGTCTTATTCCTGAAAACCCGTTTGACTTGCGCGGGAAGAATGGCCTTTTGACTCATTTGAAGAAGCGTCTTCAGGATCGTGGCCATGCTGTCATCCTTGTTGCAGAAGGCGCAGGACAAGATTTACTGCCTAAAACTGGAAAAACAGATGCGTCTGGTAATGTAAAATATAATGATATCGGGCTATTCTTGAAGGAAGAGATTATCAAGTATTTCAAAGAAGATGGCATGCAAGTCAATATCAAGTACATTGACCCTAGCTACATCATTCGCAGTGCCCCGGCAGACAGTTACGATTCCATCTACTGTGCGCGCTTGGGTGCCCATGCCGTGCATGCTGCAATGGCTGGCAAAACCGCTGTGCTAACTACCATGATGAACAACAGGTTTGTCAACATGCCAATCAAAGTAGCCGTTTCTTCTCGCAACAAAGTCAACACTGAAGGCTCCCTCTGGCGTGATGTTCTTGAAAACACCCGCCAACCAGAGACCATGAAGAATGAATAGAAGCTAAGCTGGCCCTATTTGTCTCAAAGATGCCCTTTCTTGTCGCCTCTATATAAATAACAAAACCCGCTGGTTTCCCAACGGGTTTTCTGCTTTACGGCGACTTGGGCTCGAACCAAGGACCTACTGCTTAGAAGGCAGTTGCTCTATCCAACTGAGCTATTGCCGCATTCGCAAGTGGATTATATTAAATTGCAATTTTCTTTTCAAGTGTCCTGCTAAAAATGCCATTCTAACTCTTAAAGAGTTATTGTAAAAACCTCTTATGTCATTTTTTCAGCAGAACTGCTGAAATTATGACATTTTATGTCGTAATCAACGCATTTTTTGCAATTTACGACATAAGGAACACAAAAAGCAGAAAACTTTTCTAATTTTTCCTCTCTGCTAAGAGCTTAAGAATTTGAACAGCATTACTTGCTGCACCTTTTCTTACCTGGTCTCCACAACACCAAAGTGTTAAGCCCCTGTCATCTGTTAAATCTTCTCTGACTCTTCCAACCCACACAAGGTCTTGATCTGAAGTGTCTAAAGGTGTTGGGTAATTACGTCCTTCAAAATCCTCTATTAGCCTACAGCCAGGAAAGGAAGCAATAGCCTGATTTGCTTCATCTACTGTAATTTTTCGCTTAGTTCTTATTGTGGCGGCTATTGAATGGGATCTCATAACAGGAACACGCACACAAGTGCAAGTCACTTTTAAGTCTGGGAGACCTAGAATTTTTCGGCCCTCATTTTGCATCTTCATCTCTTCAGTAGTATAAAGATTTTCTTTTTCGCTACCAATAAAAGGAATTACGTTCATTGCAATTTGATGAGGGAAAACTTTTCTGACAACAGGCTTATTATCATGAATTGCATTTAACTGATCCAACAATTCGTCAAAGCCAGCCTGGCCTGCACCAGAGACAGCTTGATAAGTACAAGCAACCATTGTTTCAATTGGAGAAATCTTGGCAAGAGGAGCAACTGCCATAAGAGTAATAATTGTTGAACAATTGGGATTTGCAATAATACCCTTATTTTTAAATGCTTCTTCTCCATTGATTTCAGGAACAATCAAAGGGACCTCTGGGTCCATTCTGAAGGCTGAACTGTTATCAATATAAACTGCACCAGATTTAACAATTGCTGGAGCAAATTTTTTAGACATATCGTTTTCAACAGCGCCAAGAACAAAGTCCATTCCTTCAAAACTATTTTCTGTAGCTTCTTGAATCTCAACTTCTTTACCATTGAACATAATCTTTGTTCTAGCACTTCTGGCACTTGCTAAAGGCAGAAGCTTTTTCACAGGAATCTTGTACTCCTGAAGAACCTTTATCATTTCTTTTCCTACTGCACCAGTAGCACCTAAAACTGCAACATTAAACTCTTTCATATTCTCCTCCAAACTCTCACAAAATTCTACGCACAAAGCACAAAGCACAAAACACAAAGAAAAAACCAAATGCCTAAATCACAAATCAAAAGCCTAAATCAAACCAAATACTTAACTCCTTACCCAGCAAAGCCTTGATATAGAACTCTAACAGTATTCTCAAACTGACTATTATCAACACCAACAATAATTGCAAGCTCGTCTGAGCCTTGAGCTATGGTTCTAATATTGATGCCTTCATTACCAAGAGCATTGAAGACTTTACCTGAAATACCAGGGCGAAAAATCATCTTTCTGCCTACAGCTGCAACTAGTGCAATATTATCCTGAACTTCAACTTCTTCAGGATTGCATTGATTCTTAATCTCACTGACAATGTCGTAGATTCTGTCTTCCATACTAGATTGCTGCAAAACAAGAGCAAATTGGTCAATTCCAATAGTAATGTGCTCAGCATGAACTTTGTAATGGTCAAGAATTTCCAAAACCTTTCTTAAAGTTTCATTTGTTCCATGCATTCTCTTTGTAACAGTTAGAATAACAAAATTCTTTTTGCCGGCAATGCCAGTGATGAACCTATCATGTTCAAGATTGTTTTCATCCACTTTATCAACAATCATTGTCCCTGGATGGTCTGGCTCATTTGTATTTCTAATATTAAGAGCAATTCCTAGGTCTTTCACAGGGGCAATTGAATCTTCATGTAAGACGGAAGCACCCATGTATGCAAGTTCTCTTAATTCTGCATAAGTTATTTGTGCAATTGGACTTGGATTTGAAACAATCCTTGGATCAGCCATGAGAATACCAGAGACATCGGTCCAGTTTTCATAGAGATCTGCATTGCATCCCGCTGCAACCAATGCACCGGTGATATCGCTTCCACCGCGGCTCATGATTCTAATTTTTCCAGATGGCAATGACCCGTAAAAGCCTGGGATGACGAGCCCTCGCAAATCTGCGCTTGCTTTCTCCAGAGCAGTCTTAACCGCATTTGCAATCTTGGATGCAATAAAAGTGCCATCATATTCCATGAAAATGCAATCTGCAGCATCCAAGAAAGTATAACCCAAGTACTCAGCCATAAGACGCGAGGTCAAATATTCTCCACGCGAGACTAACTCGTCAATGGACATATCTTTATTAAGTCTTGCACGCAAAGAAGTTAAGTCATCTTCAATCTTGTATGTCAAGCTCAATTCATCTCTAATTTCAATAAAGCGCTCACAAATTTTGTCAAAGATATCGTCACACGAGACGCCATAGGTCAAATGCGCATGACACAGATATAACAGATCTGTCAACTTATGGTCATTGGGATTGCGCTTGCCTGCAGCCGAGACAACCACAATGCGCCTTGACGGATCAGACAGCACTATGTTTTTCACCTTACTAAATTGCTTGGCACTAGCCACAGAGGACCCTCCAAACTTTGCAACTTTAATCATAATTTCACCTCTTCAGGGGTCTTCTCAAAAGCCTCATCACACGCTGCAAAAAATAGCCTCAAGCCTTTTTCTCTCAAGACAGCTGCACTTTCATGCATTTTTTTCACCCCGATATTTCTCACATATAAATACTTAATATCTTCTTTCTCCACAACAAGTTCACAATGTGGCAATACGCTGAAAACCTCGTTAGTTTTCTCTATTGAGCATCTTATAACATAGTTGTGTTCACACTCTTTTGAATCATTGACTGCAAGCCCTTCTTTACAACTAGAGCTAAGCATTTGCTTTTGTCCACTTGAAACAGAAAAGACATCTCTAAGAACTGCAGAAGAGGTTGGATATCTGCCAGCACCTTGGCCTCCAAAGGTCATATAACCAGAATTTTTTCCTGTGTAGAATGCCAAATTATTATTTACAGAAACACCTGCAAGGGCACTGGATTTCTTACACAGAACCGGTTCAACATAAGCATAAAGCCTTCCACTCTCGTCAAGTCCAGTTTTACCTACAAGTCTTATTGTGCAATTGAAAGATTTTGCAAAGCTAAAATCTTCTGCACAAATGTTTTGAATCCCTTCAATATTGTATCCTTCTTTTGGAAGAGTATCATATGAAACCATACTTATAAGCATGATTTTTCTTAAAGTATCAAGCCCAGAGAGGTCTGCACTTGGGTCTGCTTCTGCATAACCTAAAGCCTGAGCCTCCGCCAAAGCCTTTTCAAACGTTAAAGCACGACTATCCATTGCATCTAACGTATAATTTGTCGTGCCATTTAGAATTCCACCAGCATTGAGGATAGAATCTATTTGCCGTGCAGTGTATAAATTTTGTAAAATTGGAATTGCACCACCACATGCTGCACTGAACAAGAATGAAAGATTTTTGCTCAAAGCTTTTTTCATGAGCTCAATACCATGAGAAGCAACCAATGCCTTGTTTGAAGTAATAACACTCTTTCCTGCATCTAAACACTTGGAAGTATATTCAAAAGCGGGCTCTACTCCGCCCATGCACTCAATAACAACAGATGATGGGTCACTTAAAACCTTTTCTATGCAATCCACCATCCAACTTTGTTCTGCCTTACCCTTTCTCACTAAAACAGAACTTACCACGTGTTCTGGACAGGCCTGCAGCATCTCGCAAACGCCTTTTCCCACAACACCGTAGCCTAAAACCGATATTATCATCTATCCCCCAAAGACAAACTAAAAAATTTTTTGTCCGTATTTTAAAAACACTTGTCTTTTTATTGGGGACAATGTATCATACCAACAGTAAATTGACAACCCATGGGAGAGAAAAAGTGCTTGAAAACTACTTAATTGTTCACAAGAGCATTTTACCAGATTACTATGAGGCGGTGCTCAAAGCAAAGCATTTGCTGGAAGATGGAACGGCTACAAACGTTATGCAGGCCACCAAGATGGTTGGAATCTCAAGAAGTACATACTACAAATATAAAGATTTCATACTTGAACCAACTAAAATATCGGACGGAAGAAAGGCTGTTATCTCAATGTTACTGTACCATGAAACTGGTATTCTAAGTGCAGTGCTGTCAAAGATTTCTGAAAATGGTGCTAGTGTTCTTACTATTACGCAAAGCCTTCCAATAAGAGGAAAAGCAAGTGTTACTATTACTTTAGATATTAGCGAAATGCTCACTCCAATTAACAAGTTATTAAAAGAGCTTGAAGAGTCTTTGGGTGTAGAAAATGTCAAGTTAATTGCTGTTGATTAAAGAAGTTAGGAGATTATTATATATGAATTATAGAAGTACAAGAAGTGGTTATTCTTGCAATTCTCTGCAAGCTGTTTTACAAGGCATGTCCCCTGATGGAGGACTGTTTGTTGCTCCAGAAATTCTGTCTGAAGAATTTGATTGGAAAGCTGTTATTGGGCTTTCAACTTTGCAGATGGCTGATAAAATACTGTCGCATCTTCTTCCAGATTTTCAAGATATGAATACTCTTGTAAAGAAAGCATACGCAAATAAGTTTGAGACTGAAGATCTCACTCCAGTGGTTAAAGTTGGAGATGATTATGTTTTGGAGCTCTTCAGAGGTCCAACATCGGCATTTAAAGATGTGGCGTTATCAATGCTCCCACAGCTGATTATGGCTGCAAAAAATCAGACTAAATGCAAGGATGAGACCATCATTCTGACTGCAACGTCTGGAGACACGGGTAAGGCGGCCATGGAGGGTTTTCATGATGTAGATGGCACACGCATTATTGTGTTTTACCCTCATGGAGGCGTTTCGCCTATTCAAAAGGCTCAGATGGAGACGCAGGAAGGCAAAAATGTGAGGGTTTGCGCCGTTAGAGGAAATTTTGATGACTGCCAAACAGCTGTCAAGATGGCTTTTGAGAAGATTAATAAGATGCCAGAGTTGAAAAAGGCACATAAGAGTTTGTCATCTGCAAATTCAATTAATATCGGCCGCTTGGCACCGCAGGTAGTGTATTATTTTAAAGCTTATTCAGACCTTGTTGGAAAAAAGTGCATAAGCATTGGAGATGTTGTTGATTTTGTTGTGCCATCTGGCAATTTTGGCGATATTCTTGCTGGCTATTTTGCAAAGCTCATGGGGCTTCCTATTAGACATCTTGTATGTGCATCTAATGAAAATAAAGTTCTCACGGATTTTCTTACTACTGGTGTTTATGACAAGCGTAGGCCTTTTTACAAGACTAGCTCCCCTTCTATGGATATCTTGGTGTCCTCAAATCTTGAAAGGCTTTTATTCTTGGCTTGTGATTGTAATGCGACTAAAGTTGCTTCTTGGATGAAAGATCTTAAAGAACAAGGCTATTTTAAGGTAGATGATGAAGTTCTCTCTAAAATCCAAGAAACTTTTAAAGCATATTGCTGTTCTGAAAATGAAACTATTGAGACCATTAAAACTGTTTACAAAGAAAGTAGTTATCTTTGTGACCCTCATACTGCTGTTGGGATGAAAGTAGCTAAGGATTATAAAAAAGACTTTGGCAAGGCACAAGACAATAATGTTCCATGCATTGTGCTGTCTACAGCTTCTCCATACAAATTCCCTGCCGCTGTTTCAAAGGCTCTTGAGCTTCCAATTGAAGGGGATGAATACCTACAAATTGAAACTATAAACAAAAAAACAGGAATTGCTATTCCAAAGAATCTTAGCGCACTTCAAAACAAACCTGTTCTTCACAACAATGTGATTGATAAAGATAAGATTGTAGATTATGTGCTTGAAGTCTTGGATATTTAGCCAAAACACTTAGCCTGAAATACTCAGCCTGAAGTATTCCTGAAGTAAAGGAGTTGAAATGGAAATAATTTGTTTAGACCTAGAAGGGACCCTTGTTCCTGAAATTTGGATTGCATTTGCAGAAAAAACTGGTATTTGCCAGTTAAGAATTACAACACGAGAAGAGCCAGATTACAATAAGCTCATGAATTATAGAATAAACATTCTAAGAGAACATCATCTTACTTTGAAAGATATTCAAGATGTAATTGCTACAATTAAACCTCTAGATGGGGCTTTGGAATTTTTGAATAAAGTCCGTGAGATCACACAGGTAGTAATTCTATCAGACACGTTTAAAGAGTTTGCAAGCCCATTGATGAAACAATTAGGATGGCCTACTATCCTTTGCAACAGCCTAAAAGTTGATAATAACAACATGCTTACAGGCATTACATTGCGACAGGTAGATGGAAAAAGAAAAACTATTGAGGCCTTCCATTCAATCAATTACAGAACATTTGCAGCCGGTGATAGTTATAATGACTTGACAATGATTCATGCTGCAGACGCTGGCTGTTTATTCAGAGCTCCTACAAAAATACTTCAAGAAGAACCTGATTTAAAAATCTGTAACGACTATGATGAGTTCTATAAACAAATAGAAGAATTTTGCACTCAAAGTTCCAAAGCTTTCTCTATCTCAGACTGAAGAGTTTTGCAAATTGATTTGAGGTTATACTGAGAGAGACTACACTTTGTATCAGTGTCGCTATCATTTGCGCATGCATTAATGATAGCCTGATATTCTTCCTTATTCATAGAAACAACACAATATACTGGTTTTGAGACATCAGAACAGTTATAGGCATTGTTTAAAAGAATAAGTTTTGTTTCTAAATCAGAGCTCTCTTTTGCTCTTTTAAGAAAATATTTTGCCTTCTCCATACTTAAGACCTTACCTCATTCCAAGATATTGCAAAACAAACTGAATAGTATCAAGTTGATCATATACGCGCCTAAAAATATCAAATCCTCTAAAAGTTTCTACTGTAATAACAGGAATACGTAGTTGTCTTGTCACTGTTGCATTTACACTGCCATCTGGACCAGGACCTGATGAGCCAAAAGCATTATGGCAAATGGTTCCATCTTCTGTAGCAAACAAAAGATCCAAGAACATGACATCTAGGTCTCCTTTTTCAGCAAAAACCTCAAGGTCAGTAAAAATGTAGGTACTTCCCAAGAAATCTCTAGAGTTATTGTAAATAATAGCTTCATGAAGATCTAAAACAAGAGTTGGATTTTTATCAGAAATATCGGTATAAATGGCATAAGCTAGACGTTGAGCCTCGTTGCCATTTGGGTTGCCTGGGAAATTTCTGTTTAAGTCCTGCTTGCTTATAACATAGCGTGAGTCATTTTTTGCGCCATTTGCATTTGCAGGAGCTAAAATGTACAAATCTCCACATGAGATGGTGGCCTTTTCAAGCAAGATTGCTGCGTACCAAGCCGCTTTCTCATCCCCGTGAACTGCGCCCACAACGTAAATTGTTGGGCCTTCATTTTCACTGTGAATGTGAACTACTTCTGTCTCTGAGAGCTCTCCTTCCATGAGTTTGTAGCTTGAAACGGAGACGTCATACTTGGCCTCAAAGAATGTGCCAAAATCTGCAAAATCCATATTGTAGATATCTAGATAGCTGTCCGGCTCAATAGCACTGTATCCATTCCACTGAACTTCCACGCCGCACACTGTCACAGTTTGTATTCCGATATTCTCTGCTTTTTCTTCTTTTGCCTCAGCTGTTTTTTGACAAGAAATCAATATAATCCCAAAGAGAACAACTAAGGCAGAAAACAGAACTTTATTTTTCATTGTGTGTCAGATAGATAACAACCAATGCCGTTGGACATAATTTCTTTGTAAGATGGCATATCTCCAAGAGAGAGATATCCGTCTAGACCATCATATTGCTCAGCAAATTGAACTAGACAAGTTAAATGCCTTGCACAGCGTTCTGAAAGACTAATTCCCTCCTCTGTGTATGGCACAGTAACTGCACCATATTGTGCTGCTCGCGCATAAAACTTATCCTTGCCGGTGACAACTAAATCAGAATCAATAGCTCCATGTAGGCGCCCTTGAGAAGCATTAGCTGTTTCCATGAGAATTGCATTAGTTGAGGTATAATCACCTAATTCTCTATGCGTAAGCCCATGAAGATTTGTAGGAGAAGCTTCAATTGTAATGGCCATATCATCTTCCACTTCCCAGACTGCAAGTGTTACAAGACTTAATGCATCCTCGTGAGCCACAATTGCATTAACTGTAGTGTATTCAGGAGATGCTTCATGAAGATCTACAGTTATGGAGATATTTTCAGTTTGAATTAACTGAGTAATGCCATATGCGACTTTTTCTGTAAATGTGCCATCTGCACGACCCGGGTATGCACGGTTTAGATTACGCGTCTCACTTCCAGATAACTGCTGACCAGAGGATGCATGGATGTAAACTTCACTATCTGGCCATTGGTCAATTGGGTTTGTGGCACGGCTGCCAAAACGGAACCATCTAGTACCATCTTTTGTTTCAATATAAAACTTTGTTGGGGCAGCTTCTTGTGGGTCTGTACAGCTAAAAGCACTGTTGTTAGCTCTAGGGATGACATAAAGTTTTCCAACAGTTGGCTGGCAGTATTCAATTAAAGTTACAGCTGTGATGAAACCAGATGGCTCATTTGCATGAGTACCACCCAAAACAAGCATACTAGCGCCTTCTACTCCGCTATCAAGAATGTAAACTTCAGTATCGCCATTTGTATCTTTCAATGCAGGAAACCAATCACTTAGCATCTTAATTTCAGTTACTCCCGGACCTGCGTAAATAGGCTCAGCTTCCCATTGAGATGTAAAACAAATAGTTAAATAAACAACTAAAATTGCTACAAAGAGGCATAAAATACTTGCTGTAAGAACATGTTTAGGAATTCTTTTCATTTATACCTCACTTAATTAGAAGAAGACGCAAAATTAGCGTAACCATTACCAATGCTGCATCAAATTGAAAGAAAAAATTGTTTTTCTTTTTAAACATGCATGTTGCAATTAAAACTAGGATAAACGCCACAATAGCAAGATAAATATATTTAATCATAGGTGCCTCCTAGTTTGTTAAAAATGCAAGTGCATTTGAATTCAGCATACATACTACAGCAACTGCAATACATACCAAAAATGGAATTATGCAGTTCTTTAGCACCTTTGAATACTTCAAATCAACAATTTGAGCAGCATAGTTTCCAGCTAATGCTGTTGGAGGCATTAAATCTCCAAGACAACAGGAGAAAGCTAGAACTGCAGCAACTACAATATCGCAACAGGAAGTATTTTGAATAATGACAAGAAGAAATGGAACTCCAATAACTGATGCTGCACCATAAGAACTTACAGCACCAAAGGCTGGCATGATTGTAAAAGATGCAATGTAAACAAATACCATTCCAAGACCAAGGCAACTTACAACAATCCAGCCTCTTGCACCAACAAGTGTCATAACTTGAATGAACATTCCAACTCCCATGAGCTTTGCAAGAACTGGAATTGTTGTATCCATTGCATCAAGAGCTTTTTTCCAAAAGTTAAATTTCTTTCCTGTGAAAAGACCAATTATTGCTGAGATGAGGAAAATAAGACATGTTCCAAGTTGTGGAAAAGAAGGAATGATCTTTGATGCTACAAGTAAAACAATTAGAACTATGATTGGAAGATAAAGTTTAAAACCATACTTCTTACCTACTTCCAAATCCAGTCCCTCTTTAAGTTTCTCAATGTCTAGATTTTTACAATTTTTTAAACCTAAAAACAGAACCGAGAAAATGGCACATGGAATTGTCATTAAGAATAATGGACCATCAAAGCCAATATATGGCATATCAACTCCACCACCAATGAGCATTGCAGGAATGTTAATAGGAGGTGCTGCCATACCCATAATTGCACCAATTGCTAAAATTGCACCTGCCTTGTCTCTTGGAATACCAATAAGAAGTAAAATTGGAGCAACAAGAGCACCAGCGCTAAGAACGGCTGCAGTTGATGAACCTGTAATCATGCCGGGAAACATGATAACAAACATCAAGAGTATCAGCATTAGAGCAGGAACTTTGTAAAATCTTGTAACAATTGCAGCATTTAGAGCATCTAAAGCTCCAGATTCCTGAACCACCGTCATAAACAACATGGCGGTGGAAATGATTAACATTGTGTCTACGTAAGTGAAGGTTCCTTCAAACAAATGTCTGAGAGGAATACCCCGTCCACCAACAAGGGCACCAACTATGGCGCCCAAGATCATGGAAAAACTTACAGGTAATTTAAACAAAAGGTTTGACAGTAAAAAAACTGCCAACATGGATAACAGGCAAATAAGTTCAATATCCATTAATTAAAAAACTTCCTTAAAGACTGTGATGGTATCCTTTGTTGCATAAACGAGGCTAATTGGGATGTTGTGTTCCTCAGCATAGGTTGTAAACTTATAATCAAAGTTTGCATCTTCCTTGAGAATAATTAAACTTGCAATCTCCATAACCATGTCTGCATAAACATCTGAGAGTGTTCCACGGCGTGCAGAACCACCAATATGGCAACAAATGACCTTAACTTCTGGATTTGCCTTTAAGTAGTTAATAATTTCTGTAGCACGAGCAGTTTCCTCTGCTTCTGAAATTCCTGCAGCACCAAGACCCTTTGTACTTGCACCAACGGCAATAACAACTGTTTTGTAACCCTTAAGAGAATCTGCAGTTGCAGTTGCATTGTAGACATAATCTACGCTCTTGGTTTTGTTGATATTCTTCAAAACTGTATCCAGCATTGCAGCATCTGTGCTCTGACCAAATGATGTAATGAAAACAGGTGTTTCAAAACTAAGGCCTTCAATTGATCCAACAGTTACTATTCTGTTTGAGTCACTTGTCTGTTGGACAAAATCAACTGTCTTATTTGGGTCATATTCAGCATCAACTGTACCGGTTGAAGGTGTTGTTGATGTTGTAGCTGTTGTAGTAGTAGTTGTTGCTGCTGCACTGGCAGAAGGACTAGAAGAGCTAGAAGAACTAGCTGAACTAGATGAACTTGAAGAGCTTGAACTACTTGAGCTCTTACCACATGAAACAAATGCAAAAACCATAAAAATAACTAAAATTGAAATGAATAATTTCTTCATATATAAACCTCCAACACTGTACAAAACTATTCAACGCTCTTGAGAAGATTCTCAAGACCTCCATTTACCATATCACTATAACTGCCAAGGCCTTCAAATGCTATAACTTTTTCAGAATAAGTTTCACTATATGCCTGTGCAAGGTATGAAATACAAGTAATTTGCCTTGCAACTCTATTAATCAACGGATATCCATCCTCTGGAACATCAAAATAGACATATCCATCCTTGTGTGCTTGAACATAGTTAGGCTCATTTCCATTGATAATCAAATCATCATCCATCTTTCCATGAAGCGGACCCATGGAAGGGTTATACGTTTCCATAAGAGTCATCATAGAAGATGTGTTGTCTCCAAGACTTCTGTGTGAAAGACCATAGGATGTCACCCCGGAGTACTCTGCACGCATATCCAAATCATCAAGTTGCATATTCAAAGCCATAGTACTTGCAATGACCATAGCCGTAGAATTATCGGCTTTTTGATTGACCATGGTGCAGTCTAGATACAGGAATTCTGGGGAGCCTTCGTGCATGTCCATAGTAAGATTGATGTCCTCTTTTACAATTAAGTTGTAAATTCCTGCACAAACCCTCTCTGTCAGGACACCGTTTTCGTTTCCGTAGTACAGGCGGTTAACGTTACGAATCTCTGCACTTTCTGTTCCAACCAGCTTTCTTCCAGATGTTCCTTCATAGTATGTGTAATCCGGCCACTGGTCCACAGGGTTTGTTAATCTATTTCCAACACGGAATGTTCTCACACTGCCATCTGCCAAAGTAATAGAAAAGAAATCCTGCATTCCATCAAGCGGAGAAGTATGCGTAAAACCACTCTTATTTGTTCTTGGAATGATATAAACCTTGCCCTGAGTAACCTTGATATTCTCAACAAGTGCAATGGCAGCAAGAAGGCCAGCACTCTCATTTGGATGCGTTCCACCAAGAATAAGAAAACTTCCACCTTCAACGCCACTATCAAAAACATAAATTTCAGTATCTAAATCCGTGCCTTTAAGACCTTCACAGTACTCAGAAAGCATCTTGATTTCTGTGAGATTTGGATTGTCCGCAATTGGCTCATCTTTTTGCATTGCAATGAAATCCACACTGGCCATGATAGCAAACAGCAAGGCAACTGCAATTACACAAATATTTTTTATATAACTCATCCAGCTAGCCTCCTATTTTATATGCAGCGCCCTAAGAGCAAACGTCACAAGCACAACAGCAATACACACAAGCTCCGTAAATGGCCTCTTTTTGATAATGTTAAACAGCAAAAGAAGCGCAAAAACTGATATTATAAAATAATAAATTATCTGCAACATCCTCTGCCTCCTACAGAATCAAAAAAGACATGTTATTACCACATAACACCATCACAACACCCATAGCCAACACTAAAAGCGCCACCGGCACGATATTTTTACACCATTCACTTCTCTCAATCTTTCCCTCTAGCCCGATATTTTTACACACCTCTTCAGTAATACCGCCATGACGAGTAATAAGAGCAACAAGTGTAAGTGCTACGCTACAGCCGGAAACTACAACAGTATTTGCAAGCCAACCAATTGGAAACACAGCATAAGTAATTAAGAAAGCTGGAATTGGAATTGAGAAAAAATATCCTATTATTATGGAAGCTGCCATAAGAACTAGCATTACATACCTTGTGTCATATGGAAGAATCCACAAGCTATAAAGACCTCTGACTCCAGTCATTGAACTGACTTCTATAAAACTACCTAAAGCAAAGACAATTGCAATAGGAACTACAGCCTTCATTGCTCCTTCAGACAAGACATCTAAAGTTGTCTTAATACTACCAAAGCCCTTACAAACCGCAATCACAAGAATTGTTGCAATAAAGAAAACAAGAGTAAGTCCTCCAATATAAACAAAGGAAGAAAGAAGGCCGTCAATTAAAACAGCAATTCCAACAAGAGCTAAGATTATCAAAGATAAAAATGAACTTGTTTCTTGTTCTTGCTCTTTTTGGGGGCTTACTGATGCTAAAACTTTTCTTTGGTAGATTGCAAAGAAAATAAAGGCTGGAAGTGCAATAAGAAGTAAAGGAAGGAAGAATCCAACATATGGGGTTGGAAGAACACTTCCAGCTCCATTTGCAGCAATTATTGCAGGAATACAGTTTGGAGGAAGAATCACACCAAGAAATGAACCTACAGTAACAACTATTGAAGCCTTCTGCTTGTCCTTAATAGCAGAACCAACTAGCTTTCCTGTTGTAAGAATACTTGCACTTGCAAAACCTGTAAGCATAGATGGTATAGCAACAAAGAATAAAACCAAGAAGGCTTTAAGGATTGAATTCCTCATTGATGCTATTTTGTTAAAAAGCAAATCAAAAGCACCGCTTTTGTTCAAACAAAACACTAAAAGAGATGCCGAGAAAACACAAAGCAAACTATCTAAAAAGCCAAAAGGACCTTCAACAATCTCTCTGAATCTTATACCCATGCCGGCAGTTAAGCTACCTGCAACAGCAGCAATGAACAAGAAAAAAACAGACCATCTTTTATTGTTCTTAGTGGCAATAGAGCCCCCAATGGATATTGCAATCATCACGAGGGCTACCAATATTTCTTCTCTCATATTTATTTTCCTCTAAATCAATAAGCTGCAGCTCCGTAATGTCTGCGGTTATCGCCTATTGCATAGAAAAGACCATCTTTTATCTCAATTGCAGCAACGTTTCCAACATGAGAGCTGTATTCTAAATTAGAATCAAGCACGTTATATCCCATAGCTTCTACAGCCTCAATTGTTTCTTGACTATATCCACCTTCAACATAAAGGTCTTTAATGGTCATACCATCTTTCCAAATTCTTGGTGCATTAACAGCTTCTGCAATGTCCATGCCAAAATCAACATAGTTTACAATTGTTGAAAGAGCTGCAGAAACTAAAGCCCAGTTTCCAGGAGAACCAAGTACGAGAACAGGCTTTCCTGTTTCATCTGCCACAATAGTAGGACAGATTGTTGAGCAGACTTTAATATAAGGCATAAGCATATTAACAGATGCAGTAGAACTATTGTTGAGGTTTGAAAGGTGAGCCGTAAAGATGAAGCCTGTACCTGGAACTGCAACTGCACTACCAAAGTTAATTCCATTAGTATTAGTTGTTGAAACTACGTTACCGTACTTATCTGCAACAACCATGTGGCTTGTCCCACCTTGATCAATAGCATTGCTTGCTACAACTTCCTGTCCTGTTGCATTAAGAGAAACCTTAAGTCTTCCAGATCCCTGCATTTTAGCCTTAGATGTTGGATTTACTTTTGTAGCACGCTCTGCTGCATACTCTTTTGAAATAATTGTTTCAACTGGACAATCATAATAAGTTGGATCTGACATATAAGCATTTCCATCTTTATATCCAAGTGTGAAAGCCTCTGCCATGAGGTTAATTGTCTCTGCACTATCTGCACCATAACTTGCAAGATCAAAATTCTCAAGAATGTTTAGAGCCTCAATTAGTGCTGCTCCACCTGTAGATGGGCCGTTAACTGTATAAACAGTATAACCTCTATAAGTTGTTGAAATTGGCTCACGAATAACAGCTTTGTATTGAGCAAAGTCTTCATGAGTTAAGATACCACCAAGGCTCTGAATATAGTCTACCATCTTATCTGTGAAATCACTGTCATAAAAGCCTTTAATTCCTTCATTTGCAATGAGTTCATAGGTATCAGCTAGGTCTTTGTTTGTAATAATATCGCCTACACTGTAAAGAAATCCTTCGTCTGTATATAAGCCTAGAGTATAGTCATAAGCACTGAGATTTTGATAACGTCCTTCAATATTTGTATTCCATCTTTCTGTAACAGGAAAACCTTCTCTTGCAAGCTTGATAACTGGAGCAAGAACCTCAGCTGCTGTCATTGTTCCCCAATTTTCAAGAGCAGTAAGTGTTCCATAAACCTGACCTGGTATTGCAATAGACTGTACTGAAGGTGGATTGTCTGAGCTTGAAGTGTCAATAGTCTCAGCAACTGCAGCACCTGGAGCCTGAGTTAAATATTCAATTGTAATATACTTATTTTCTTCTGCAAGATAGACATTCATTTGACCTGCGCCACCAATACCAGTTGCAGCAGGCTCAAGAAGACCAACAGCATAAATCATTGCAACTGCTGCATCAACAGCATTTCCGCCCTGCTGTAGGATATCAACAGCAATTTGTGCTGCAAGTGGACTTGCACAAGCTGCAGCGCCGTTAGCTCCAACTGCACCAGTGCCAAAGATATCGCTAGCCCATTCATAGATAACGGGTTCTTCTACAGGTTGTTCTGTAGGCTCTTCTACTGTTTCTGTAGTTTGAGACACTGTTTCTTGGGTTGTAGTTGCAACCGTTACAGTCTCCTGTACGGTCTCTTGTTTTGTCTCTTGTTTGGCCTCTTGTTTTGAGCAGCCTACAATAGTAATTGTAAGTAGCAAAACAAGAAAGATTGTCAACTTGCTAAGATTTTTTTTCATGTTCTATCCTTTTATTTTTTAGTTAATGAGGTTTTTGCACAGTTTCTTGAGGTTTTTGCAAAAACCTCTCTTAGTATTAAATAACACGCCACCCTTTGGTGGCGTGACTAGAATTCAACTAGATAGTGCTATAGCGCATTTCTTAGTTAACTTCAATTAATACCAAATTACCGTCAGCAGAAAGATTTAGTGCAAGTACTTCTTCTTTATACAAACGCTGTACTGTGCCATCTGCAAATGTAAGTTTGTACTGGCAAACATCTGCCATACCAACTTTCTCAAAGACACTTGCTACGCTTAAGCCGTCTTCTGGAATGTAGACAAAAGCATCTTCATCAAGAATGTAATAACCGGCATTAAAAACAGCTCCTTCAGTCTTTGACTGTTCCTGTCCAAGTGTGATGTACTCGCCAGTTGCATGCCATGCAATGTACTTCTTTGTAAAGTGTTCATATTCTTCATCTCTTGCATATCCATCTTTGTAAGAGATGACCTTAACGCTTGCACTTGGTGTAACATTAAACTTGGCAAAAAGATCTGCTACTAGATAGCACCCAGGATATGTGTGTAATGCTGTTTTTGAAGTTGGATAATATGTTCCGGCTCTGTTCTGCAAGTATGGAGCATCTACTCCATAAACGCCCTTTGCATTAAGAAGCATGACCATTCTATAAACGCCTTCACCTTCAATGTTTGAATCTTTTGTGATGCCTTCAACTGTTACACTGTAAACGTCTTTAAGCTGAACATCTCCACAAACAAGTGTGATTACTCTGTCATCATCATATACAATCTTTGCTGTTGCAAGTTGCTCTGCTGTAAGAGTTACCTGCTCACCTGTTACAGATTCAAAAACAAATCCTGTGGCTGGTACAAGTCCAACACCTTCAGCTACGTAAAGAAGATCTTCAAATCCATCTTCTGGCATAAATACAAGTGCTTCATTACCAACTACACACCAGCCTTTGTACCAAACATCTGATGATTCTTTCTGATTTGGACCAACAAATAGGTCATAGTCATATGCTGGATTGTCTTTGACAAAACTGACATATTTTCCACGGAAAACTGAAAGTTTGCAGGTATCGGTATAAAAATCGGCATAAGCCACCGTGTAGACATCTGTGTTATCTGCAGGAGTGAACCACAAATTGGCGTCAATTATTTCACCCAGGTTATAGCTCTTGTGCCATTCTTTTGCGTTATAGCACTGAGATGAGGCTTCAAGGCCTTCAAAGGAATTATTTAGAATGATGATGTGCTGCATGCCATCTGTTTTTTCAGATATTGACTGTGCAAATACTGAGGTCACAGCAAGGCAAACAAGCAAAAATGCGACAATTAGTTTTTTCATGTTCTATCTCCTTATTGTATAAATATACATTAGGGATAATTGTCCCACTCAGAGGGCCTCATGTCAAGAAAAACTTGATTGTAGCCTGTTACAAAATACAAAACGTTTTGACATATCTACATTTCTGACCTTACAATATTCATATCCAATCAAAAATCCGGAGATTACAATGCAAAATCAAAGTTTTATTGCTCGAACCAGTGGTCTTAAGGCTAAGGATTATCTTGGCTATGCAATGGTAGACGCGGCCGGCTGTCTTGTTTTTAGCCTGGTAACTACATTGCTTCAGAAATTTTATACCGATATTTTCCATCTAAGTCCTCTTTTTATCATGGTTATGTTCATTGTTGCTCGTGTTTGGGATGCAATCAATGACCCTATGATGGGAAGAATTTGCGATACTGTTAAGCCTAGTAAGTATGGAAGATACAAACAGTGGTTCCTCTATATTGCTGCACCTTTAGCTATTCTCTCAATTTTAATGTTTGTTAAATGGCCAGGTCTTGGTGAAGATGGGCATTACACTCAAACTTGTATTTATGCCACTGTAACTTACATCCTGTTTGGTATGGCATACACTGTTTTGCAAATTCCTTATGGTTCTCTTGCGTCAGTTGTTACAACAGACGAGGGTGAAAGAAATAAACTTTCTGTGTTTAGATCCATTGGCGCTGCTCTTGGTTCTATTCCTGTTTTGTTGATTGCCAGCTTTGCTTATGCAAAACGTCTTGATGATGCTGGCAATGTTGTTATTGGAGAAAACGGCAAGGCTATAACAGATCTTCAATATAAGCCTGTTATCATTGGTGTTATTATCATGTCTTTGTGCTCAATGATAATGCTCTTTATTTGTTTTGTTCTTAATAAAGAAAGAGTTAAGACCAAGCCGCAGCCTAAAGAAAAAGGTGCTACAGCAAAAGCTATTAAGACTTTGTTTAAAAACCGTGCTTTTATTTCTATTAGCCTTACTGCAATGCTTTTGCTTGCAGGGCAAATGTTCACGCAGAGCTTCTACACATATGTTTTTGATGATTACTTCCATGCAAACTGGATGAATCTAGCAACGCAGGCTTGTACTTACTCTCCAATGATTATAATGATGTTCATTCTTCCTAAGATGGCTCGTAAAATTGGAAAAAAAGAGGTTTGTTCTGTTGGTGTTGCTGTAGCTGCTCTTGCAAATATCGTTCTATTCTTCTTGCGTGGCGTTGAGCCTTCAATTCTTATGTGGATATTTCTTGTTATGTGTTTCATCAGTGGTTGTGGCCTTACTACGGTTGTAATGCAACTTTGGGCTATGGCTACAGATGCTACGGACGATATTGAAGTTACTACTGGCAGTAGAGATGATGGCACGGCTTATTCTGTTTTCAATTTCTTTAGAAAGATTGGTCAGGTTATAAGTGCCATTTGTGTAAATGGCGCTCTGCTTGGCATGAATTACAAGTATAACAAGGGTGCTGTGCAAACTCTTGAAAATCTAAAAAGGATGTATGATCTTGCAACTCTTATTCCTGCTATAATGTTTGGCCTTATGGCTCTTATCTTGTTTGTATTCTATCCTCTTTCTAAGCAGAAAGTTACAGAGCTTCAGGTTCTTAAAGAGAAAAAGCTTAAAGAGTCATACGAAAATAAAACTATTGAGATTTAGAGAGGTTTTTGCAAAAAACCTCAGAAATTCAGAAATTTAGAATTTTGATGCCATGAATGCACAGCCATTTGTGGCATCAACTTTATAATCTGTTGCTTGATTTCCGGCAATACAGCACTGCCCCTTTTCTAGTACACAGTCAGAACCTACAGCTACGCTGCCTTCAGTGCAAAGAAATAGTTTTGGACCTTTTGTTTCAATCAATGGAGCTTTGCCTTTAATTACAGTTAATGCAAATCCATCCTCAGTTGAAAAATGCTGGCCTTCAGAAGTTTGCACGCTTTTCATTGGAGATGGAAAATATGGCTCTGAAATCATAATATGTTCAAGTTCTTCTTCATCAATATGCTTTTGAGTAAGACCTGCTCTTAGAACATTGTCTGAGTTATTCATAAGCTCAACACCATTTCCAAGAACGTAAGCATGAAGAATACCCGGTTTTAGATACACTGCTTGTCCTTTTTGCAAGCGAACAACATTTAAAAACAATGGTGCAAATACACCAGGATCTGAATATTTGGGGTATATTATGTCAAAAACTTCTAATTGATTAGAATCAAGAGCGTCTTTATTCTCTGCAAGCTGCTTTAAAGCAGATGCTAAATCTTCTTTTGATAAATGATATAAAGCATGAAAAAACTGTGCTATATTAGATACACATCCAATCTCGGAAAAGTATCTTGCCCAAACATTTGGGACAACACGCTCAAAGCTAGCTTTTATTTCTTCAAAGCTCCTAAAGCCACACATCAACAGAACTGGAGTTAAAGCATAAAGCATCTCAGCTTTAGGATTAGCATCCTTATAAGATTCATTTTTAGCTTCAAAACCTGCTTTTGCTTGCTGTGCATTTGGATGACACTGTAAGCTTAGAGCCTGTCCTATTGCAAGAACTTTCAATAGAAATGGAAACTCACCTTTTGAAATCTTTTCTTCTTTTTCATCTCCAACAAAAACTGGATTTTCTTGAATATATTCAAAAAGAGTTCGTCCATAACAGCAATTTCCATCGCACTCACCACTTGCGCAGCTCATTACAGAGCTACCATCTTTATGAGCACCAATCCACATTTCTGCTTTTGGTCCAGAGGGCTCTTGTCCTAGTAAATTTGCTATAAAATAGTCATTTCCCCATGCATAATCTTTAATTACAGGAGTAAGTTTAACAATTCCTCTCATAATGCCTCCTCTTTTGCTGTTTGAATTGCTTCTTTTTGGCTTTCAAGAACATTAGTAAAGACAGCTGCAGTAAAGACTATTCGCCAAAGCCAAGACAAAAACATAAAAAAGAATAGAACTGCTGCAAGCGAACCATATATTACAAACTTACTAACAGAAAATTTTACAATATGTTTAAAGCCAAACTCCAAAAGAAATATCATCACGGCCCCAAGGGCAGCCCCTGTTGCTGCAGATTTAGGAGAAACATAACAATCTGGCAAGACATAGAACATTCCAAACAGAGTGAAAAAGACTATTACTTTGGAAATTATCAACCTACTATAATTTTCAAAATCACTAGAGACAAAACTAGAAAACGATAAAAATGATGCAAGAACTCTTGTGTAAAATGTTACCAGTAGAGCAATTACAGCCATTCCAAAAATCATTGATGCTGCATATTTTCCAACTCTTATAGCTTTATTTCCTTTGTTTGCACAGTGAAAGATCTTATTTAGCGTAACATGAAGAGTATCAATAAGGAACAAAAAGGTTATAAAGAATGACACAAAGCTTATTATTCCTAAACTCATGGCATTATTTAAAAACCTATTCAAATAATCTATAAGAACAGCTCCATTATCCATTCCAAATGTCTCAATTAAAAATTGCTCAACAATTCTAATCACAGGCTCAGTGAAACCTAAATGGCTAATGAAGGAGTAAATAAACGCCAGACAAGGAATTAAAGCCACCAAAGAGGTATAAACCATTCCATTGGATATCATCACAACATTGTCATCAGAGAATCTACTTAGACAACTTTTGAAGATATTCCAATCTTTCTTTATTGTATTTTTTTCGTTCATAAATTTTGAGAAGTTATTGCAGATGTCTTTCAAGCCAATCAGCAAGAATTTCGTAAATTTCCTTTTTATTAATCTCGTTTAATAGCTCGTGTCTTGCATTTGGAATAAGTTTCAAAGTTACATCCACTATACCTGCATCAACATAGAGATTATAGACTTTCTTTACACCCTTGCCAAAATCACCTACTGGGTCCATATCTCCACTGATAATCAGTAAAGGAAGATCCTTTGGTAGTGATTCTGCATTTTCACGGCTATTGGCAACTTCAACACCCGTAAGAAGATCATAGAAGAATCCGTTGGAACACAAAAATCCACACTTTTCATCTTTGATGTATTTTTCAACTTCCTTTTGATCTCGTGTAAGCCAATCAAAATCAGTAATATTGGGACTAAATGGTTTGTTGTAAGCTCCAAAAGATAGATTATTTAATACTTTACCTGGGGCTTTTGAACCGTTTTTCTTTATCTGATGCTTGGCAACCATCTTTCCAATTTTACCTAACAGACCTTTGCTACAACCTGTTCCCATGATAATAACACCTGTGTAAAAATCGGGATGCTTAACCATGACAGTTCTTGCAAGAAAACTGCCCATGCTGTGGCCCATGAGAAATGTTGTAGTGGCTCCATACTGGGAGGTAATGAAATCTGCTAATTCAAAAGCGTCGTCCGCAATTCTGTTCCAGCCGTCTGTCTCGGCAAACCAGCCAATTTCGTCATCTTCTGCCGTAGCTCCATGTCCTCTGTGATCATTTGCAAAAACAGCTATTCCTCTTTTATTCAAATAGCGTGCAAATTTTTCATATCTATCACTATATTCTGCCATTCCGTGCAAAATTTGTAAGAAGGCTCTAATTTCTATATTTGGAGAAGGCAGCCAGAGGTTATATGCTAATTTATGACCATCAGAACAAATAAAAATATTATCTGCCATACACCCTCTACTCCTTGAATTATTTGAAAATTATATAACAATGATATTATTCTAACATGTGGAAAAAATCGGTACAAGGACTATGTCAGTTTGTAATATAAATTTATAAAGCATTTTATTAAGATATTAACAACTTTTCTTAACATTAGTTTAGTGGTATAATTATTGCAAAAGGGACATGACAGTGGCAGAGCAAAATCTAGACTTTCAAGAACAAAAATACCTTCTAGTTGCCAGCGATATTCACAACAATGAGCACGCATTTGAAGAGCTTTCAAAGTTAGCAAACAATCCCAACTGTATTGCTTTTCTTTATGCAGGAGATTTAAATGTAGAGAATTATTTCATTGCTGAAATTCTACGCTATAGAAACTTTGTTTTCTTACCTGTTTTGGGCAACTGTGATAACCCGTGGGCCTTTTGTGATGTCAATGTTCCACAGCCTCCGTACTATAGAACATTAAGCTATAGCAACAATAGTGGAACACTTAATATCTATATGGCACATGGACATTTATATCCATTTCCTACAGAAGAACTTACAGGAGGCAAACACTTCAATTTAATTATAAATGGCCACAGTCATGTAGGACTTATGAATCTAGAAAATAACACTCTTATTTTCAATCCCGGTTCCCCATCCCAGCCTAGAGGAAACTGCATTGCTTCCTATGGTGTTGTTAAAATTCCAGAATCAGGTCTTTTCACTGCCGAACTTAGAAAATTTCAAAGCAATGCACTTCTTTCTCAAAAGAGAATACCTTTGAATTAAATCAAAATCTGGAACAATTAATTTTGTTTTAGAATTACTCTCTGGATCAACGGAAAAATGTTCTGGTAAAGTTTCATATGAATCTTCTAACATATTAAAGCCCAAAGCTTTGTTTGTTTCATAAATTAACATCCAGCATAGACTTCCAAGACTGAGAATATCATCATATGAGACAGGAACTTTTAAGGATGCGCTGAGAATATCTGCAAAAATATTTGATTTTAGCATCTTGATGGCCAAACTCGGTATAGTTTTAGCGGCAAGATTAATGCATCCTTTTCTAACACCTTTTAGACTATCTACCATAACAGGCACAATCAAAGAAGGAAGCATTCCAAAACTAGAGAGCCCCAATGAAAGAGTTTCATTAAATACAGCCCATATTGTAGGATCTTTGCGACAAAGGCCTGAAATAATTTCAAATTGATTATGTATTCCAAGTCCCATAATGTCTGTTAGACTTTGAGAAAAAGCTCCTCTATAATCATAAGGTCCACACTCAAGACCTCTAATTTCATAAGCAAAAGAGCTATCTTCATACGCTAAGCCCAATGCTTTGACGCCAAAACTTAATGGCTCGCCAACTCCAACTCTCTTTGCAATCATTTCAATAAGGGGCAAGACACAATCATTGTTGGAAAAACTAAAGTTAGGGTCTAAGGCAGTAAAAAGGCCAACTTCCTTTGCTTGTAAAGCCCAGCCTAAAACATTGCCGGTTGAAATTGGATCTAATCCCATATCAAGGCACAATGCAAGTCTAACCATAATAGTGGTTATTTCAAAACATTCTAAGTTGGATCCAAGCATCAAAAGAGCCTGATAATCTGGAATAACAAAACCGTCATTAGTTAAATGCCTGCAAAGTATTGGACAATTGATACATCCAACATGGTCTTTACCAAAACGTCTTGTGGATTCTTCTCCACTTAAGTGAAAAAGCCTAGGGTCTGTTCTTCTTCTGAAATTACTTACCGGAGCCCAACCATAACGGTTTGCATTTGAAATTAGACATGCAGAACCACTACTTCTCATTTGAATGCAACTAAAACTTTCATCACAAAGTTTTCTTAGTTTTTCAATGGCAGTTTCCTTCTCTGCATAATCTGAACCTTTAGCTTCAGAAGAAAAACCTGTGATACTTATAGCCTTTATGTTCTTAAATCCAAAAACAACTCCTAAGCCACCCCTGCTAATTGTATTTCCTTCACAAATTACAGAGGAAAATGGAACTTTCTGTTCTCCAGCAGGACCAATGGATAGAATTGTTTTCATTGGATTTGCACCAATTAGACTTTCTATCTGACTTACAGTATAACCAATAAAGGATTCTGATGTATTAAAAGTAACGCCACTTCTCTGGATTTCAATTATTGTAGGTCTTCTCAGTCTACCAATAATTATCAATGCCGCATAACCTAAGCTATCGAGCCTCATTCCAATTGTGTTGGCTACTGTACATGTATGCAGCGTCTTTGTCACAGGAGATCTAAAGGCACAACCTACTATCTCACCTCCGGGAACTCGCATGTTGGTTAGAGATCCAGAAGTGAAAACCACAGGGTTATGAGCCTCATAAGAAGAAGGCAATTCAATTTCAGGGCCTACAAAGCATGTCCAAAGTCTAGTAGCTAGGGCGGGACCCGATACATATGCTTCAAGATAAGATTGAGGGATTTCCCAATCAAAGTAGCTTTCTTCAGATAAGTTGAGCACAAATGCTTTTGCAGTCCTCTTTGTAAAAAAGGACTCACGTGTAGGTTTCAAAGAGTCTAAGATTTCAAGTTTTTCTTCAAGCTCAACCTTATTCATACCGCTTTCTGCAAGGCCCTCTTCAATCCTAGTGATTTTCGTCTAGAATATCACTCGTTTCCAATCTAGAAAAGAACTCTATTGCATTGAACATGCAGACTTTCCAGCACATTTTGCATGATGCACAAAGTTTGGGATTTGAAAGACTTGGCAACATAGAACCTTTTGGTCTTGTTATAATACCAATGGGGCATATTTCATAGCACTTTCCGCACCTTGTGCATTTTGATTCATTAAAGTGTGGAATTTCCCAGTCTCGTTTACTAACATGGCTCACAACTGTTCCATTCTGGTCAACCACAGAGGAGTTCTGGCAAAGTTTTGCACATGCACCACAATCAATACAGAGATTTGCATTAATGCTATGTATGCGCCCCGGTCCCCCAGTAATTGCTTTAGTTGGACAAATTGAAAGGCATGTTCCACACCCTGTACAGGAATTTGTTATTGAGTAGGCCATATTATTCGTAATCACTCTCCCCAATGAATTCTCTTAACAAGGAATCCCTTGGCACCAGGTGTGATGGGATTGGGTAAACATTCTCAAGGAAAGAAAGCAATCTTCTTGCCTGAGTATACGCTTCTCCAGAACTTGGTGGGACTTCTTTTAAGAGAGGTTGAACAAAAGGCGAAAGAACTCCAATTTCATAATCTAAAGCACTGTTAAACATAACATCTGCATTATTTTGGTTTGGAAAAATGTGAATACGTTCTCCACGAGCAACACTTGGCCACATAAGAAGCGTCTCTTCTGCACTTGAATTACGAGTTCTATAATCTCTAAGTACACGCCTAAGAATTCTATCATCTGTGGTAGATACTCTGTTGCAATCATCCATATTAAGCTGAGTCAATGCAGAAATATATATCTTAAATGCATATTTTGCTTCAACTTTTGACGTAATTTGTGGATTTAGACCATGAAGACCCTCAATTACAAAGATTGTCTTATCTGTAAGTTTGATAGGTTTATTCTCATAGTAAGTCTCCTGTGTTGGAAAGCTAAACTTAGGTAAATCTACTTCTTTTCCCGAGAACAAATCATTCATATTTTGGTCAAATAAAGCAATATTCAATGCATCCAAGGCCTCTAAATCCGGTTTGCCATCTGCATCTAGCGGAGCCTCACAACGTTTTTTATAATAATCATCCAACGATATCCTAATT
>CAVEGR010000122.1:28990-60381 GCA_963615565.1 Phocaeicola massiliensis
TCCAAGAGCCTCAACTGTTCACAAATACGCTTTGCAAACGTAGTCTTTCCAGAAGATGACGGCCCGGCCACAAAAACTGCCTTCTTATTTTGTGCAACAATATTATCTGCAATCTCTGCAATTTTACGCCTCTGCAGAGCCTCAGACAGCCTCACATACTCTGCAAGACCATTTTCTGAGCCACACCTATTTAGCTCTCCCATACAGCTGACGCCCAAATACTTACCCCATTTCTTATTTTCCACGTAAACTTCATACATAGCTGAGTTGTCACGTGCTGGCACCACGCTTTTTACATTATTTGCAACAGGATAACGTAGCAACATCCCAGATTTGCCATATTTTGTCAGCTCCCAAACACTCAACACCGATGTATTTGGCGCTATTGGCTCATAGGCAATATTGCAATAGTTTTGATTCTTATTGGAAATTACATAGACATCAACAAAAGGATTATTTTGAGATTCTAAAAGCAACGCTGTGGCCTCATAGCCTTCTTCTCTAAAATATTTAATAGCATCTTGGTTAGAAAAACATCTACTCTTAATTGGAAGATTAGCATCAATCAATTGATGCATCTTTTTATCTAGTGCCCTTATTTGAGCTTCTGTAGTCTTATAATCATCATCAAAGCTAAAATAAAAACCATCTCCCAAAGCATGACCAATAACTAAATGCCTCTTTGGAAAAACCAATTTTGTGGCATAACACAACAAAAAACAAATACTATGTCTATAGATACGTCTTCCAAAGCTCTCAAAGGCTCTTATTGGCTTAACTTCACAAGACATTTGAATATGACTACTAATTGGACAAAGCTGTCCATTGACAAATGCTCCAATGATTGGATTATCAAGATAATTAATTGGCTTTTCACTATAACCGGCCTCAAGCAATCCTGCTTTTACAAAAACATTTTCAACAGATGTATACGCCGGAACTTTATACTCTCTTTCATCAATCTTAATTAAAATTTCGCTACTCATACTAAAAACTATACCATTATTTTCCCAAAACGCAAAATATCAATGTCATTTGTTATATAGCTCGTTGCTATGGAGCTAATGCAGTCAAGGGAGCCACAAAAACGCCATCAGGTCTCCGGTAAACAGCGCTAGACATACCACATAAAACACAAAGCATTTTGGGACTTTTGCCATTAAGCTCTCCTTGAATACTTTCTTTTATCTTAATTAAGTGTTCTGCTGCATCGTCAATTTGATTTGCGCCCAATTTAATCTCAATGCCACACCACTGTCCATCAGGTAATGCTATTACGGAATCTATTTCTTTGCCTGAATAATCTTGATAATGGTATAGCTCTGCCCCAAAAGATTGTGCATATATCCTTAAATCTCGTTCGCATAAAGCTTCAAACAAAAAATCTAGAGTATTTAAGTCATTTATTAGCATTTGAGGTGTAGCGTTTAATAAAGCACAAGCAAGAGAAGGATCTACCAAATGCCTCTTTTCTGCCTGTTTAACTCTCACAGAAGACCTAATACCATATGAATATGGTTTCTGATTATCAATTAGAAAGAGCCTAGATAAAACATCAAGATAACTGGCTACGGTTTCAACAACAACATCTTCATTATCAATTTCTTTAATATCATCTTTTAGTCGTTTGTTAGTTGCTGTAGTAGCCTCATTTCTTGCAAGAGAACGCAAAAGAAGTTCCATCTTATGCTTATCTCTTTTAATTCCATCAATTCGTTCAATATCATCTGAAAGAATTGCCTCAAGATACTGTTTAGGAAGATTTGCAGCCTTCTCTATGGGTAAATCTTGATTATTAGGCCACCCACCTCGAACAATATAATCAACTAAATCCATCAAGTTGACTTCTCCAGTAAATTTATTGGGACATTTTCCATCACATAATTCTTTCAGAGAAACAACTCCACTAGAATGACCAGTTTCATACAGAGACATTGGTCTCATTTTAATTCTTGCAATACGCCCAGCACCACTATGAAAAATACCTTTATGTTTTGGAGTAGCAGATCCGGTAAGTATAAATTGTCCTTTTTCTGGAGTCTTATCTACCTCAAAACGCACAGCATCCCAAAGTTGAGGCACTTCTTGCCATTCATCTATAAGTCTTGGATGCTCTCCTTGAAGAACAATAGTAGGACTAAGTTCTGCAAGCCTTCTGTTTTGAAAGTTTCCTGATGAATCTGCAATATAAATTTCACTTTTACTATGAAAAGCTGAAGTCCATGTTTTTCCACACCACTTTGGTCCTTCTATACAAACAGCTCCAAAAGTCTCAAGATATTCATTGATTTGCGCATCTAAAATCCTTGGTTTATACAAGTTCTTATCCATTTTGCAAGGCCTCTTCAATTAAGATTATACCAATTCGAGAGATTTGACAATTCCAATTCGAGAGATTTGACAATTCCAATTCGAGAGATTTGACAGTTTTAACTCGAGAGATTTGACAATTCTAATTCGAGAGATTTTATTTTAATGAGCAATAAGCTCTGGGGATTGGCGGACTTTCTCAATCAGAGGAAGGGCTTCTTTGGACATGAGATAGTCAAAGGTTGTTTGGGGAACGAGTTGTTTTAGTTTGTCTTTATCATTTTCAAAAATTGCTTTTCTCACAGAGGAAGCACTGATGGCTGTGCCGTCTAGTTCTAGTCTTGGAATGACGTCCAAGACAATGGAAGCTTTGGGAAGTTCTTCACTCAGCACTTTGTTATAAATACTTGTGACAACACTAGTTGGCTCTGTTCCTACAAATCTTATGCTGATATTTAAAGCAGTAGCAATTTGCTTAAATAATTGAGCATCAAGCTTTGCATGAACTCTCATGACATCTTCATCATCTTTTAGAAAATAGCTTGGAAATGTTGCATTACTGATAATATAAGATCCACTTTCATGAATTGATATGTTCTTAAGGCCTGCTGTGCCTTCTTTTATCAGCTTCATTCTTACAGAATATGGCACTAATGACAAATCTTCACTGACTACAAACAAATGAAGGTGATCACACATAGTGCAGGCTTTTTCAATCAAATATAGGTGCCCTCTAGTAAATGGATTTGCATTCATTACAATGCAGCCGGAAACGCCTTGGTTAAAACGTAGTTTAGACAGGGATTCAAGATATGAAGAAAATCCATTTTTAATGTTCTCCATAAAGACTAAAGAGCCATCAACACGTGCTATCTCATAAAATCCTAAATCTTGAAAAAACTTAGATGCAGAAGGTTTTGTATATAGAAAAACGTGCTTGTTGCCTCTAAGAAATTCCCATTCTAGAAGGTGACTAATGACAAGATTTAGTAGATTTTCTCCTCTATGTTGTGAGCTTACAGCAAAGCATCTTAATGTATTTCCAAATGCAGAGCCTGTGGCAATAACATTGTAGTCAGAGTCGTAAACTACACATATGTGCTCAAGGTTCTTATCTCTCTTAATTCCTTCATGGACAAGAAGACCCTCTACTTTTTTAAGAGTGCGAGTATCACTTAAACTTACAGTTGAAACAATGTAATCAGACATTAAAACACTCCATTAAGACGCCCTATTAAAACGTTCTTTCATAAAATGTAAGAAAAAACAAACGGCTAATAGATCTGCAGCTCCACCTGGAGATAGATTTTCTGAAATGAAATACTCATCTAACTTTTCAATATCTGAGAGCTCAAATGAATCAGAAAAAAACAAATCAGATGCCATCTGCATGGCCTCTTCTGCTTTTTTTATACCACCCCGTGAAACCATATTTGTGTCAGAAAGTTGAGAAATAAGAGTAATTAGAACTCTTGCTCCTGCTTCCTCCAATGAAAATCCAGCCTGTAAGTATTCTTCAAGCATTGGTAATCCAATTTCTTTTACTGTTGGAAGCCCTTCTTCCATTTCTCCACGGATTCCCTTTAGGCCATATTTAGAGAACAAACGTTTTCCATTTGTGTCTAAAGAATTATCCTTGAGTTCTTCTGTTATTCCGCTTGTCATTGAAGCACAACATTTAAAAATATCGGTTTTATCTAGTGCCGTAAAGCCTGCTGCACAGCATATAATTCCAAGTGAAAAGATGGCCCCTTTGTGGGTGTTAATGCCATTTGTTTCATAGTACATTGTCTGTTCGGCCATCATTCCAAGTTTTCGCAAGTCTGCAAAACATTGCTTGGGCTCAGTTGCAATACCTGCACAATTCCAGCCCAAGGTGTACGATTTTTGAAAATATGGAAACAGCGATGATGCACTTGTAGCAAATGTAAATAAATCCATGTCCTTGTGAGAACCATTATTATTGCGGTCCACAAGACCTGGTTTTGGAGTTGTTAAGACTTCATACAATAGTGCTTTCACGGCTAGCGAGGCTACTAAATTGGAGTCATTTTCTAGGACGGCCTTTGATAGAATTTCATTTGTCTTATCCCAGAGTTCTGCAACCGTATGTATGCGTCTTGATGAGCATTCTTTTGCAGGCCTGTCGCATAGTAGACAATGGCGTTCTTCTTTTCTTTCGAGTTTCTGCCCATCAGGGGATATGACATCAATATCAAACAAGCGCCCTAGCGAATCCTGATTTTCAATCTCAGCACAAAGATTCTTTAATGCATAAGGGTTCATGTCAACAACAAAAAAACCTTCTGGCCCAGTGGGAAGAAAGTTAATTTTTTTTTCTACAACTGGCGTCGTTTGCCCAAGAGATTTCTGCAGAGATTTCTGCCCCAAAAGAGCGCCCAAAAGTCTTTCTACTCCAATGGAAAAGCCTCTTTCAATGAGATAACTTGTTTTAACTGGGCCAGCGATATTCATTGTAAATGACACAACGGGCTTACCATACAGAGAAATCAATTCTTGCTGGGTTTTTGCCCTTTTCTCGCGACAGTCAAGCATCATTGAAAGAGTAACTTCATCCATCTAATATCCTTCAGAGAGTTTTATACCTCTACCTAGCATTTTTAATTTGATTAAGTCTGCCACCACAAACAAGCATTTCTCTCTGGGCCGGACTTACATCCAACGACATCTCAAAACTTGTGCCTTTTGTGACATTTTTCACCACTATTGAGCCTCCGGCTTTCACCTGCTCTATAGCGTCATCAATTGCAAGAAGATCATTCTTCTCCAGTTTTTCATAGTCCGATATTTCTTTAAAACACAGTGGCAAAATTCCAAAATTGCACAGATTGGCCTGATGAATTCTTTCAATTGAAACTGCAAGAACAGCTCTAACTCCAAGATACATAGGACAAATTGCAGCATGTTCTCTGGAAGAGCCTTGACCATAGCTAGCTCCTGCAACAATGAAGTTTGCCTGTCCTTTGTCTCTATTTGCACTGCAAGTTTTACTAAAATCAGGATCTACTCCCTCAAATACAAATGTTGAATATAAAGGAATATTTGATCTGTACTTAAGCCTCTGGCCTGCCGGCATTATGTGGTCTGTTGTAATCTTGTCCCCAAGTCTTATTACAACAGGACCAGAAAGAGACTGGCTTAAAGCTGGCGATACAGGAGGATTACCAATATTAGGACCTCTGAATATCTCACAGCCAATTGTCTTTTCTGAAGGGAATATAAACATTGAATCATTGTATGAAGAAACACTAAATTCTGGAACTTGTATTTCTTTATCCCCAAAGGTCATAGGATCTGTTAAGACTCCTGTTATTGCACTAACTGCTGCAGTCTCAGGGCTAACAAGATATATTTGTCCATCTTTGGTTCCACTTCTGCCTTCAAAGTTTCTATTATTTGTTCTAAGGCTTATGCCTTTGCTTGGAGGAGAACAGCTATTTCCAATACAGAAGCCACAAGCACTCTCAAGAATTCTCACTCCACTCTTTATTAGTTTTGTCAATGTTCCATCTTGAGAAATCTTTTGAAGAACATGCCTAGATCCTGGAGCAAGTCCCATGGACAATCCAGTATTTACAGTCTTGCCATCAAGAATGGAAGCTACTCTGTAAAGATCAGAATAAGAAGAGTTTGTGCAGGATCCAACAAGAACTTGGTCAACCTTTAAACCAGATAGCTCACTAACCTTTTTTACATTACCAGGAGAATGAGGACAAGCAACCATAGGAACAACTTTTGAGAGATCAATCTCAAATAAGCTGTCATATTGAGCACCTTCATCTGCCTTCAGTGGAATAAAGCAATCACCTCTTCCTTGGGCTTTAAGATATGCTTCTGTAACTGAATCAGATGGAAATACACTTGTAGTTACTCCACATTCTGTACCCATGTTACAAATTGTTGCTCTATCTGTAACACTTAAAGTCTCAACACCAGGACCAGTATATTCAAAAACGTTATTTACGTTTCCTTTTACACCAAAACGCTGAAGAACTGTGAGAATAACATCTTTTGCAGAGCAAAATGGTCTTAATTTTCCTGTAAGTCTTATTTCAATTACTTTTGGACAAATGATGGAATATGGAACTCCAGCCATTGCAAGAGCAATATCAAGTCCGCCTGCTCCAATAGAAATCATTCCCAATGCACCACCTGTTGGTGTATGAGAATCAGATCCTAAAGAAGTCTTTCCCGGAGCTCCAAATCTTTCAAGATGAACCTGATGACAAATACCATTACCTGGTCTAGAAAGAACAACTCCTTTGCTTGCAGCAACAGATTGAAGATACTTGTGGTCATCTGCATTTTCAAAGCCAACTTGAATGGTGTTGTGATCAATGTAGGAAACAGCCAGCTCATTTTTGACCCTGTCAAGGCCAAGAGATTCAAATTGTAGATATGCCATAGTTCCTGTGGCGTCTTGTGTAAGCGTCTGGTCTATTCTTATACCTATTGGAGTTCCTTTCTCAAGTTTTCCTTCAACAAGGTGATTCTTTAAAATTTTATAGGTTACGGTATCAGCCATAAAATCCTCCATAAAAAAAGCGCATAGGAAGCCAAGCCCCATGCGCTTTATAAATCAATTTATTATGAGACTTTACAAAACCTCATTAAAGCGTCAATGGACGAATTTGTCTAACGACATCAAGAATTGTTCCATCTCTGGCTTCAAGAACTGCAACAACGTTGTCTTCCCACTGAAGATCATCTGGGGTACCAACAAGGCTGTATGCTTTCTCTTGAAGAGATTCTATTGAAACATGCTTAATTCCTGCTTCATCAAGCCAGCCAATTATGTCCTTTCTTGCCGGATTAACAGCAATACCGTAGTCAGTGACAACTACATCAACACAATCACCAGGAGTTGTAACAGTAACAACATGTTTACATACTGTAGCCATTCTTCCTCTTGTAAGAGGAGTTACAATGATACAGCACTTACTTCCGGCAGCAGTATCAGGATGCCCACCTGGAGCTCCTCTGAGAATACCGTCAGAACCAGTTAGAACGTTGACATTAAAATCTGTATCAACCTCAAGAGCAGCAAGAACAACAAAGTCAAGCTTGTTTACAAATGCACCTTTGTTTGCAGGGTTTGCATACTGGGATGCACTCATTTCAAAATGGCCAGGTGTTTGGTTAATTGAATTTACAGAGTCAAGATCAAAATCCTGAACATCAATAACTTTTCCAACCTTACCTTTCTTAAGAAGCTCAACCATTGGTCCACAGATTCCGCCAATTGCCCAACCCATCTTAATACCACGCTCATCCATGAACTTCTCAAGGAAGAGGTTTGCAGCAAGAGAAGGACCACCTACACCAGTCTGGAAAGAAAATCCATCCTTGAAATAAGGTGTTGCAGCAATTACTTTTGCAACATTCTCTGCCATCATAAGGTCTCTTGGGTTTTTGCTAATTCTTGCAGCAGCAGAAGCAATCTTCTTTGGATCTCCAATTGAATCAACAACCACTACAGCATCAACGTCAATAGCCTTTACAGATGCTGGGTAGTTAGGGAAATCAACCAAACAATCTGTGACAACAACAACTTTGTCCGCATATTCTGCATCCATCATGGCGTAACCAAGACTTCCACAGTTGCTTTTGCCACCAATTCCACGGCAGTTTCCCATGCAGTCAGCTGTAGGTGCAGCAACGAAAGCAATGTCAATATGAACTTCACCGGCTTCAATAGCTCTAGGTCTTCCACCATGGCTTCTAATTATAGCAGGAGTCTTTAGCTTGCCCTTGGAAACAACTTCACCAATCCTTCCTCTTATACCTGATGTCTGAATCCCAATCACTTTACCTTCTTCAATATAGGTAGCAATCTGGTCATTAGCATCACCAAGTGAAGTGGCAGCAATAGTTAAATCTTTAAGTCCAAGCTCTTCAACGGCAGCCTTCATCACCATATTGGCAACATAGTCACCATTTCTAAGATGATGATGGAATGAGAATGTCATACCATCTTTTGCACCGCACTGTCTAAGAGCATCTGCAATGGAAGAAACAATCTTGCTTTCCTGTGGCTTTTCGTAAATTCTTGTCTTAGGAGATGCTTTCTGGATGTATTTTCCATCCATGTAGCATTTGCCCTGATAGACTTCCTTTCCGTTTTTCAAAAGGAAATCTGGTATATCGCGTTTTACAGCATTAATCATACAAGACCTCCATTATACAGTCCGCAAGCTTTAGCAAGTTTAAGTGTACGTTCAGCACCTGGAACAAAAGCAAGATCAATCATTTTTCCATCAAGAGTAAAGACACCAACACCGGCAGCAGACTGTTCCTTATAAGCAGTAACAATTCTTTCTGCAGCAATGATTTCTTTTTCTGTAGGAGCAAAAAGCTCATGAACAGGCCTAATTTGCTTAGGATTGATAAGACTCTTTCCATCAAAACCCATAGCCTTATTCTGAAGAAGTTCAGCCATAAAGCCTTCATCATCATCTAGGTTTGTGAAAACAGTATCAAAGCACTGGATACCTGCAGCTCTTGCAGCAAGAAGCATTTGTCCTCTAGCAGCCAACAAATCTATTCCATCCTTTTGGAACTTAGTTTGCATACACTTTCTGAAATCTCCCCCGGAGAGTGCAACCCCAAACATTCTATCTGAGGCTGAGCAGATTTCATAAGCATTAAGAATGCCTTTAGGACTCTCAAGAGCCGCCATTAGAAGAGTTCTTCCAACTTCAACTCCAAATTCTTTTTCTGCTTCTGTAACAGCAGCATCAACAGTTTTTACATCCTGTGCGCTTTCGCACTTTGCAATACGAATACCATCAGCTCCACCAGCAACTACAACTCTAATGTCTTCTTTCCAGTGAGGAGTATCAAGACCATTGATTCTTACAATAACTTCTGTATCTCCGTAATCAATGGATTTTAATGCATGGTACAATGAAAAACGAGCAGAATCCTTCTGGTTTTCAGCAACTGCATCCTCAAGGTCAAGCATTATGGAATCACATCCATAAATGTAAGCATCCTTGATGAGACCCGGTTTCTGTGCATTCATGAACATCATGGTTCTTCTTAAACGGAACCTTTCTGGTCTTGGTCTTGGAATCACTTTATCTGCCCTCCCCAAGGAATGTCCGCGGAAGATTTGTCGCAGCTTCTAAAAACAGCACATTCAACACGTGCCTTAAGAGTACAATCTAAAGCACCCTTATCAACAACAACAACTTTTCCGTTCTTTACCTCAAGTCTGTCAAGCGTTTCAAGTACGGTCGCCTTAATCTGGCGACCATACTGATTCATGACACTTGATGACACACTAAGTTCAATCCCATTATTTCCGGGTTCTACAGTAACCATAGCATCTGAACTCTCGAGCGTACCTGCAACAGCAGATTTCTCTATGGTCATTTCTTTCCTCCCTTTGCCTTTTTGAGTAGAGGCAAGAATAGAGGGCTGAGAAGCATGAGGATACAAACTGTCATGACAACTGCAGCAATAGGAGTACCAAACAGTACCTTAAAGACATTACCATTATTCATAAGGTAGGATCTGCTGAAGTGCTCTTCACACATGCCACCAAGAACAAGTCCTAAGACTATTGCAGCACTGTTAAGATGCATGTATTTGACAACAATACCAAAGATACCAGCAATAACCATAACCTTAACACCAACAGCACCACTTTCAGAGTAAGATCCAATAAGTGCAAGCATGAGGATGATAGGACCAAGGTAGCTGTAAGGAATTGCGAGAATCTGTGCAAAGATCTTAGCAATACCCATAGCAACAACAACCATCAAAATGTTGGTGATAACCATGGAAACAAATGTTGCTGAAAGGAACTCTGGCTGGTTTGTAAGAAGCAGAGGACCCATCTGGACACCCTTAAGTGCAAGAGCTGACATCATAACTGCTGCAGCATTTCCACCAGGAATACCAAGAGTAAGAAGAGGAACCATAGCTCCACCTGTTGCAGCATTGTTTGCAGTCTCAGAAGCAGCAATACCATCAATGACACCTGTTCCAAACTTTTCTGGGTACTTAGAAATCTTGTTTTCCATTGCGTAACACATGAAGGAAGCAATTGTAGCACCAGCACCTGGGAGAATACCAATGATTGTTCCAACAATACTACAGCGAAGCATGACCCACTTAATCTGTAACATTTCCTTGAATGAAGGCATCTTTGTGTTTACACGACCATGAGAAATTCCATCTTCAGCTGAAAGACGCTTTTTCTCATTTGTCTGCTTGAGAACTTCTGTAACAGCAAAAAGACCAATAAGAACAGGAATCATCTCAAGACCTGAGAGAAGCTGTCTGCTACCATATGTAAGACGTCTTACACCGGCCATTGGGTCCTGTCCAATACAAGCAAGGAAAAGTCCCAACAAACCAGAAATGATGGTTGTAAGAATGTGATCCATATCAAGAACAGAAAGAATGGACAAGCCAAGGAATGTAACTGCAAACAAGTCTCCCTGTGAGAATGCAAGAGCAGCCTTTGAAAGAGGACCACTTAATGCAAACATAACTATTGCAGAGAACAAACCACCAACAGCAGAACAGAACAATGCAACACCAAGAGCCTTACCTGCTTGACCTTGTTTTGCCATTGGATAGCCGTCAAAGGTTGTAGGAGCAGATGAAGGAACTCCAGGAATCTTGAAAAGAATTGCTGTAATAGAACCACCTGTAATTGATGAGCAGTAAATTGCTACAAGGAAAACAATTGCAGGAACAGGTTCCATTGTGTAAGTAAATGTAAGACCAAGTGCTACTGCCATTGTGGCACTAACACCAGGAAGAGCACCAAAAATGGTACCAAGAATAATTGCCAGTAAGACCATAAAGAAATGGCCACCGGAGAATACTGCGGAAAGGCCGCTTGCGAACATTTCACCAAAACTCATATCACGACCTCCTTAAAACAAGTTCTCAAGGAACAATGCAAAGCTTCTGAGGAAGCCTATTGTACCTCTTGGTAATGTGACTTCCAGCAAGCCACTGAAAATAATATGCAGTAGCAATGCAAGAACAACAGAAACAATCAATAGACGAACAATCTTTCTTTCACCCAGTAGGTATCCATAACTTACTAAAACAAGGAAAGTTGTTACAACAAATCCAAAGGTTTCAATAATTAAGGATGCAATTACCATAATTACAATACCAAAGAAGGTTTTGCTCTTAAAAAACTCAGCACTGTTTGCAAAGAATGATTTGAAGTTAAATTCAGGATTATCCTTATTCTTGCGGATAATCTTTACAATATTGATTGCAAGACAAACAACCATTAAGCCAATAATAACTTTTGGCCACACATCCGGCATCAAGTTAGATGGGTTTTTCATGTAGCTTTTGGAAATACTAGCTTCAAGCACGTGTGTGAAGAAGGAATAAACCATAAACACGAGCAAGATAATATTAGCAATTAATTCAAACAAGGGGTTTCCTCCTATATCTTAGGAGCTGTTCTAGAACAGCTCCTTAGTCAATACTACTTTAAATCTGCGTAGTCTTTCTCAAGTGTTTCTTGAGCATACATGTAATCTCTAAGTTCCTTATATTCGTTCTGGCAGAAAGCCTGAAGTTCTGCACCTGGAGTTGGAACTGTTCTTTCATCATAAGCTGCATTGTGGATGAATTCCTGCCATGATGGATCCTGGCGGCATTTCTCAATAGCTGCTACGAGAGCATCAATTGCACCCTGAGGAGTTCCCTTCTTTGCAAAGATACCTCTCCATGGACCTGCATATGAGTCAATTCCAACTTCTGCTGTACATTCGCAATCTGGGAAGATTGAAAGTCTGTGCTCACAGAAAACAAGAAGAGGAACAATGTCACCAGACTCAATAAGTCCGCTCATGTCATCATATCCGCCAACTGCCAAGTCACAGTGTCCACCAGCAAGGTCAGCATTAATTTCTGCACCACCACCGTACTGTACAACGTTGAGGTCTAAGCCTTCTGTTGCAAGCTCAAAACACATTCCATCAACACCTGTTGATGTGAGCATACCAACTGATACTTTGTAAGGATTAGCTGCTGCATATGCTTTAAGATCTGAGAAGTTCTTAATACCATATTTCTCAAGCTGTTTTTTTGAACCGGCTAACATATTGATAGAGTGAACAAGAACGTCAACACATTCAAATTCTGTCTTGAAATCCATTGAGGTATTTCCAAGCATGTCCTGGATGTACAGAGACTGTGTTCCAAGCATGAATGTATAACCGTCTGCTGGCTGTTTGTATGTGTACTCAATACCCTGAACACCACCAGCACCTGTTTCATTACGAACTTCTACAGCAACACCAAGTTCTCTCTGAAGAAGAGTTGACATAGCACGGAGAGTAGAGTCAGCTCCACCACCAAGTCCCCATGGACATACAAGTTCAATCTTTCTCTCAAATGCCCATTCTCCAGAGTCTTCACTACTGGAAGCTTTCTTTGAACATGATGAAACAGCAAAAACTGTCAAAATCATCAAAACTATCAATAGAATTGATAATCCTTTTTTCATAATAGTCCTCCCTATGAAAAAATCATTAAATTAGCGTGAACGAGATAAACTCATTTGGATATATATTCTCACGACTTTATCTAAAAATAAATTGAAACTATTTCATTGATTTCCATTACAAAATGGAATATACATATAATGAGTCTTTGATATGGAAGGGAGAGACTAAAAATGGACGAAATAGACTTTGAAATGATTCGAAATCTTGCTGGAACAAAAAATATCACAAAGACTGCTGATCTTATGAATTTAACGCAGTCTGCAATTTCAAAAAGGATTAGCAATATTGAAGATGAACTTAATGTTGTATTGTTCATAAGAAGTCATTCTGGTGTTCATTTCACCCCGTCTGGAGAAAAAGTTCTTAATTATTGTTCTTCAATCTCAAACCAAATTTCAGAAATGAAATTATGCCTTCATGAAGCAAGCGGAGATGTTTTTGGAAGCTTAGTTGTTGGAGTCTCTGATAATTATATGATTTATCATCTTCCAGATCTTGTTTCTACGTTTCATAAAAACTATCCAAATGTAAACTTGAGAATTATCACCCAAAAGGGACACCTTCTTTACCCTATGGTTCTTTCTGATCAACTTGATATTGCAATCAGCAGAGGAGATTATAACTGGGAAGGACTTAAAGAACTTTTAAGTGTAGAAGCTATGTGTGTTGTTTACAACAAAGAATTTGAAGGCAGAGACTTGAACTCATATACATATATAGATAGAGAAACAGATACTGTGCAATATTCTTTGATGGCAAAATGGCGTCACGAAAATAACATAAAACCATCAGAACATTTAATAAAAGTAGATTCAATTACTTCAACTATGGATCTTGTAAAAAGAGGAATGGGCTGGGCCCTTATTCCAGAAATTGCTCTTGATACCTTTGAAGGTTACTCTAAACCCTGCTTCTTTGCAGATGGGACACCATTTGTGAGGTTAACGTATTTATATTGTAAATCAAGTGTAGCACAACTGCCTCAAGCTAAAGCATTTATTGATGAGGCAGTCAAAAGAAAAATCATTTATCCTTATTCAAAGAAATACAATTTTACTTAATTCAGCTCTTGCCGTAGATGTGCCTATATTCTTCAAACTGAAGAGCTACTTTATTCTTGCACTTGCCACAGCCAGTGCCATAACCTGTTAATCTTTGAAGATCCTCAAGTGTCTTGGCTTGGTCTGTTTTGACAAGTTCTTCAATCATTTGATCTGTAACGCCTTTACATTCACAAATAATCTTTGCAATGCTCTTTTTGTAAGGATTATCTAGGCCTTTTTTCTCAAGATAATCGTCAATGGCAGCTCTAAGAGCCTTATCTCCAAGTACTGAGCAATGGAATTTATGCTCAGGAAGTCCCCCAAGAGCATCTGTAATCATTGCAGGAGTAATCTTATATGCTTCTTCTAGTGTCATTCCCTTGACCATCTCGCTCATCATGGAAGTACTTGCAATTGCACTTGCACATCCATATGTAAGCCAACGAATGTCAGAGATTTTGCCGTCTGAAACTTTAATTCCAACACGCATTTGGTCACCACACGCAAGAGAACCTACTTCTCCAACTCCTTCTGGTTCCCAGTTTTCTTCTTTTCTCCAAATATTTCTTGGATTCATAAAATGATCTTTAACGGTATCGGTATAAACCCATTGGGTCATAAAGCTATCCATGTTAACCTCGCTATCTCGTAGAGATTTCTCTCAGGCGTTTAATGATTGGAGGCAAAACCTCCAAGACATAATCTACATCTTCCATTGTGTTGTATCGGCCAAAGGAGAACCGGATGGAGCCGTGTGCAAGTTCAACATCAAGTCCACTTGCCAAAAGCACATAACTAGGTTCAAGAGAGCCTGTTGCACATGCTGAACCCGTTGAAACTGCAATGCCACTCATATCTAGCATGAGAAGAATTGATTCACCTTCAACATTCTCAAATGAGACATCCAAGGTCCCAGGCAAGCAGTGCTCTTGGCTGCCATTAATGACAACATTTGGTACTGTAGCAATTATTCCATTTCTGAGTTTTTCTCTCATAGCCCAAAGTTTGTCATGCTCTTCTTGAATGCCTTCTTTTGCAAGTTTTGCTGCTATGCCAAGGCCATAAATTGCAGGTGTGTTATATGTTCCGGCTCTTCTGCCATGTTCCTGTTCTCCACCATGTACAAACGGCTCAAACGGAGCACCAGATTTAACATAAAGAACCCCAACACCTTTTGGTCCATAGAACTTATGTCCACTGCAAGAAAGATAGTCCAAATTCCATTTGCGACATGAAACTTCAATCTTTCCTATTGCTTGAGTTGCATCTGTGTGGAAAAGAGCACCATACTTGTGGGCAAGTGTGGAAATCTCTTCAATGTCTTGAATTGAACCTGTCTCATTATTTCCTGTCATCACAGAAACGAGAACAACATCAGGGCCCATTAGCTTCTCTAGTTCAGAGAAAATGACACGGCCTTCTTTATCTACTGGTGCTTGGTCAACTGTAATTTTGTGCTGACGCAAGAATTTAATTGTTTCTATGATTGAAGGATGTTCAATTGTAGTAGTAACAATTCTTCCACTTCCCTTCTTCTCTATGATAGAACGAGCAATCTCAAAAATTGTATTGTTTGACTCAGAGGCACCACTTGTAAAAGTTATCTCTTTTGGGTCGCAATCTATAAGGCTTGCTACGTTGTGTCTTGCTTCTTCTACAAGGGCACTTGCTCTTCTTCCAAAGGTATGCATGCTTGAAGCGTTTCCGTAAACACTGCCTTCAACTTCAGCTAAAGCTTTCTGCACTTCAGGAGCCAACTGGGTTGTTGCATTATTGTCTAGATAAACTATTCTTCCCATATAATTTCTCCAATGCAAAAATAGCCTTTGAGCAAATTATCGTCAAGATAGAAAAACAAGATAGGAAGTAGGACTTACGCATCAAAATAGAGTTAACTTGAGCTACAGTAGAAAATAAAGCAAGTTCAGAACTGAAAGAAAATTGATACTTTCAATGATTTTTGAACTTTTGGGCTTGTTTTTTTTAGACTATGTATCAAGCTTTACTTAATATTGTTTTGAGGTAGTATGTAAATGGACGTTGGCATGTATCTGAAATATGAGCAAGGCTTGCCAAGTTAGCCAATTCCAAAGTTCTAGAGTTCTGCAAATCCAAAAATTGATTCTATAACACCTTTATCTGGCCCTACAGCTCCAATTTTCAGCATAAGAAGTCTTTGATCCTTCTCATTATTTCTTCTAACTTGGTAATAACTGATTATTTCAATGAACAGGGCCAACTGAAAAACCTCTCAAAATTTTTGTTTGCATTCGCAATTAAGATGTTCTAAAATTAGACCCAAGGATAGGGAAGTGTCGATTTTAGAGAAACATAAGGTCGAATTTGGAGAAAACCCCCAGGTTTTAGTGACAGTTCCTGGAGCAGTTACCTTCGCTGGGGAGTTTTCTGATTATAGTCAGGGGTTTGCTCTTTGTGGAACAAGTTCAAAAACACTCAGCTTGGCTGTGTCCAAACGTAATGATTCCACTGTTAGAATATTAAGCATTCCATCTAATGATAAGAAAAAGTTCTCATTGGCTCTAATTAAGTATAGAAAAGAAGATAAATGGGGCAATTATATCAAAGGAATAATAATTGAGCTCCAAAAACTTGCATCTGTGCCAGGGATGAACATTACCATTTCAGGGGATTTACTGTTAGGAGACGGCAAAATACTCTCAGCAGCTATGGGAATAGGTATGTGTCTAGCATTTTGTAAACTTACAAGTTTTGAAATAGATCATGCCTTGATAGCTAGATGCTGTTGTCTTTCAAGCTTAAAGTTTTGCAAAGAGCTTACAAATTTCCATTTAATTCTCTCAATTTTAAAGGCAGTTGAAGGCAAGTTTATGCTTTTTGACATGCTAAATCACAGTTTTAAGTATGTAAATGACCCCTTTAATGGCTCAAATTATTCTCTTTTGCTTGCAGATGGTCACATTCCACCTGTTGCCATGCGAGAAGAGCTATATGCACGTCATGAGCAAACTAAGGAAGTCATGTCTGAAATTGCACGGTATGCAGACAGGTGCAGCCTCAGAGATTTTCCTATAGCCGATGTCAGCGACCGACTTATGCCTATTAGCGAAGAATCTAGAAAGATTGGATGCTATGTATTGGAAGAAAGCAAAATTGCAAAATCCATGGTAAAATATTTTGAGGAAAAAGACTTCATACAAATAGGAAAGGCTTTTGGAAAACTTGGACAAGGGCTTAGAGACCGTATGGAAATTACATGTCCAGAGTTAGATTGGATTGCAAAGCGTTCCATAGAAGTAAAAGGTTGTCTTGGAAATAGCATAGTTTATAGTGGATGCGGAGGATTTATTGCCGTAGTGATGGAAAGAAATTCAGTACCCATTTATGCTACAAAACTTGAAGAATATGAAAGAATCTTTGGCTTTAAGGTTACTCTTGAAGATTATAAGCCGTTCCAGACTGTATGCGTTGTTGAAAATCCCCAATAGTCCAGAGGGAAAACTCCAATAATTGTTAGTTAGATTTCTCTTCTGTGGAAAGTTGCAAGTATGACTGAATATTCTTTGCCTCTAGCTTAAGTAAACTCTATTTTGATGCGTAGGTTCTATTTCAAAAACCTCTTGAGATAAAAAAAGGTGCCAAGAGGATTTTAACCATGTTAGTTTTAATCCTTCTTAGGCACCCATTTGTGCAGGAACAGATGTCCCATTTGAGACTATTGTTCCGTTACTTGGATTCCTTAACACCATAGCGCTTATTGAAACGCTCAACACGTCCTGTTGAGTCAACAAGCTTCTGTGTGCCTGTAAAGAACGGGTGACAAGCAGAGCAAATTTCAACCTGCAGGTTCTTTGCTGTTGTCTTTGTCTTAATGACATTTCCGCATGAGCACTTAATTTCTGTGAGCTCATATTTTGGATGGATTCCATTCTTCATAGTATGTCCTCCGTTTGCATCCGCTGGTGTTGTGCAGCGAACATGTTAGGTTATACAAGCCGTCTCCGTTTTAGAATGCAGGAACGGTTCCTGTATTCATAGAACGTAAGAACGCCTCATTGTTCTTTGTTTTACGCATTTTGTCAATTAGGAACTCTGTCATTTCAAGATCCTCAAGACCATTAATTGCATTTCTCAAAACCCAAATACGGGCAGCTTCATCTTTATCCAAAAGAAGATCTTCACGTCTTGTTCCGCTCTTCTTAATATTAATTGCAGGATAAAGTCTCTTATCTGCCATTCTTCTATCCAGAACAATTTCGCTATTACCAGTTCCTTTGAATTCTTCAAAGATAACTTCATCCATTCTTGATCCTGTTTCAATAAGAGCTGATGCAATAATGGTAAGAGATCCACCATTTTCAATGTTTCTAGCTGCTCCAAAGAATCTTTTTGGTTTATGAAGTGCATTAGAATCAACACCACCAGAAAGAATCTTGCCGCTGGCTGGAACTGTCTGGTTATAAGCTCTAGCAAGTCTTGTTATGGAGTCTAGAAGAATAACAACATCTTTTTTATGCTCCACAAGGCGTTTTGCCTTTTCAATGACCATCTCTGCAACAGTGACATGTCTAGTAGCTTGCTCATCAAAGGTAGAAGCTATAACTTCACCTTTAACGTTTCTTCTCATGTCTGTAACTTCTTCAGGTCTTTCATCTACAAGAAGAACCATTAGTTTAATTTCTGGATGGTTTGTTGTAATAGCGTTTGCTATTTGCTGCAGTAAGATAGTTTTACCTGTTCTTGGTGGAGCAGTAATGAGAGCTCTTTGGCCCTTTCCAATAGGACAGAACAAATTGATTATTCGCATTGATACGTCATTGTCTGTTCGTTCTGTTTCTAGATTAATTCTTTGATTTGGATAAAGTGGAACAAGGGTATCAAAACTCACTCTTGTCTTTGCAACAATTGGAGGCTCGTCATTAACTGTAGCAATTCTGCTTAATGCAAAAAATCTTTCATTTTCTTTTGGATTTCTTATAAGTCCTTCAATTGTATCACCAGTTTTCAGATTTAAGAACTTAATCATGCTAGGCGCAACATAGACATCCTCAGGCCCAGGTAGGTAACTATTTAATGGAGATCTTAAGAAACCATAGCCTTCATTTAGAATCTCAAGCGTGCCAGTGGCATAGATTACACCATTATTTTGACTATAGGTTCTAATAATCTCAACAATGATCTCTTGTTTTTTATATTCTGCGTAATCTTCAACAGTTGTTCCTGCAAGTTCAGAAAGCATATTCTTCAATGCTGGAATTGTCATTTGTGAAAGGTTACTTACAAGTATTCTGTTTTTAAGATGTTCTTGATATTCAGAATCTGGAATGGAAATTTCTTCCATTGTCAAAACTTTCTTTTGGTTATTGCGTTGTTTTTGATTCTGATTTTGCTCAAAATTACGCTTATCTTTTCCATTTTTTTGATTTTTTTGCTGATTTTTCTGGAATTTTTGATGTTGATTGTTTGATTCTGCTTTTTCAGAAGTGCCCTCGCCAGTTTGTTCTGTGGCTTCTGTTTGTTCAGCCGGTTCTGATTGTTCTTGAACTGTATTTGGTTTCTCTGCTTGTATATTTTGCTCAATAGCAGGAGGTTCTTCTACAGTTACTTCAGCTTGTTTAACTGCTCCGGCTTCCTCCGATATCTTTTCTGAAACTAATTCTGATACGGATTCTACTATAGACTTTGCTACTGACTCTGCTACAGTTTCTGCAACAGACTCTGCAACTGCTTCTGTTTCTGACAAATCTAATGTCAATTGTTCAGTTTGATTTTCTGCTTTTGTATTCTTAGGCTTTCTGCCTCTTTTCTTTTTTGGAGCTTCACCCTCCGTCTTAGCAGATTCTGTTTTTGCAAATTCTGTCTTAGCAGATTCAATCTTAACTGGCTCTATTTTAACAGGTTTTTCTTCCTTTTTTGACATAGCCTTGGGGCTAACTTTCATAGCGGACTTTATTGCAGGTTTTTTCTTTAAAACCAACTTTCGTACTGGACGAGTAGCCTTCTCAGGCTCTTTTACCTCATTTTTTTCATTATCCATTTACTAGATACTCCAAAGAAATCGGCTTGGTACATAAGACCAAACACGAATTAGATTTACATAAAAGTATGTGGGATTTGTTTTCTTGAGAGGTTTCCGTAAAACCTCGCTTATGGGTTAAATATACACCCAAGAATTTACCATGTCAACAACTGAGAGACCTTTAGCATATTCAAGTGCAAGAATCATAGCTGCCGTGCTAAGACGTCTTCTAGCTGCATCTCTAGAATTTGGAGAAATATTAACTCTTACTACTTCAGTTTCTCTAAATGAAGAAGAAAATCCTAAATATGCTGTGCCAACAGGCTTGCCTTCTTCAGCACCTTGTGGGCCAGCAATGCCGGTTATGGATACAGCTATGTTGGTATGAGAAAGTTTTCTTGTGCCTTCTGCCATTTGAATGGCACATTGTGGGCTTACGGGGCCAATGTTACTGTCTGCTAAAATTGTAGGAGAGACTCCTAAAATGGCTGTTTTGGCCTCATTTGCATATGTACAAGCACCTCCCCAATACCATTTTGAGCTTCCAGGGCGGTCTGTAAGCATTTTAGCTATAAGTCCACAAGTACAGCTCTCTGAAGTGCTAATTGTAAGATTATTATCTTCAAGGTAATGAGTTAGACTGTCTACTGCATCAAGTTCACCAGGCACCATAAGGCCATTGCCTAGAGCAGACATAAGCCTAGTCTCAAACTTCTCCCGCTTTTCTTTGCACGGTCCACTGACGTATAAACTAATCTTGAATTGCTGAAATCTTGTACCCCACTGGACACCATCTACAGCACACTTTTCGCATACATCTTCAAGTTTTGCTTCAGGTACAAGATACACAGAAAACTCTTCGCGTTCTAGGTTTTCATGTCCTGAAAGTTTGGCTAAAAATGGCCTGACCTGGTTGAAAAACATGTATTGCATTTCAACTGGAGGACCTGGCATTGCAACTAAGAGAACTTCTCTGTCTGCACCATGAGAATCTGCACGGTGAGAATCTACGCCATTCAAATCAACAGAAATCATATCTGTAGGTTTAAAAAATCCTTTAAAACCTGGAGCTGTCCCCTTTGGATTTGGAATCTCTTCAAATCCTTTAGGAATATAGGCTTGTTTCTCATTTGCACCCCAGATACGCTCACCAAGACGGGCATAAACTTCTTTCCATGCAATATCATTTTTCTCAAGTGGAACATGAGCTATGTCTGCAATAATTTGTCTAGTTAAATCATCACTGGTAGGACCAAGACCGCCAGTTACCAGAAGAATATCGGAATCTAAAATAGCACTCTCTAAGCCGGCTTCAATTGTTCCGTCATCTGGCACAATTACAGCCCTCTTCACGCTATAGCCCATGTGAGTTAATTCACTTGAAAGTAAAGAGATATGCTTATCTTGGATGATGCCACAGGTAAGTTCTGTGCCAATAACAAAAATTGAAACGGTGGAGAATTTCATTTTCATCTAGCCTTGTTGCACGTGTCATCACTGGCATTGTTACACGTGTTATTACTGGCCTTACTGCGCTTCTTATTTACAGACTCAAGGGCCATCGAAACAGCACCAAAGGCTAGAAGAGTATAAGAAACATATGTGCAAATTTTGGCAGAAAGATCTACCGTTTTTGTATAAAGCGTTGTGCCGTAAGTCTCGCCACTGTAAACAGGTACATCCCAAACTTTCCAACCCATTTTAAACGGCTCCATCTCTCCCTGAATTGTTCCATCCGGAGTAATTAGACATGTAATACCGCTGTTTGTACCTCTTAATGTAGTACGTCTGTTTTCAACAGATCTGAACACAGCCATTGCCATATGTTGCCTTTCAGCAGAAACTGCACCAGACCACGAGTCATTTGTCATGTTTATAATCAAGTCAGCATCAGCTTGAACAAAGCCGGCACAAATATCGCCAAAAACATCCTCAAAACAAATTGGAGTTGAGAACTTAATACCATTTGAAGTCTCAAATACAACAGATTCAGTTCCCTTCTCCCACCAATGATAATCATTTGCCTTAAGCAAATTATAAAGCCATGGCATTTGTTTTTCATATGGGAAGTGCTCTGTAAATGGCACCAAGTGTTGTTTTATGTATGTTTCCTTAATCACACCATCATCAAAGAGAATTACAGTATTGTAGTCAGTCTTATTCCAATTGCCTTCCTCATCATATGGGGGCTGACTTTCATCTTTAAGAACACCAGAAGGATTTCCAGTAAGAAGAGGAACACCAAGCTCCGTGCCAAATTCAACAAACTCATCAACAAGCTCTTGAATATCTCTCAGATAATCAAACGTTGCACCCTGCTCATCACCCTCATACGGATAAGTTGTATACCAGTCAACAGAAGGCACAAAAGCCGTCTCAGACCAGACAATCATATCCGGATTTTCCTGCAACGCCTCCAAACTCATCCTCTTCAAATTCAAGAAATTGCGTTTATACGTGGTATATCCACCCGCCCATGAATCCGCATTATGCTGCACAGTTGCCACTTTAAACGAGTTATCTTCTTCTGCATCCTTCCAGTAATTTACCCCGATAATTCCGTAAATAATCTGCGCTACAAAAAGAATTATAAAAAGAGCTGTGAGAATTTTATTTGCCTTGAGATATTGAAGCAAACCATCAGCATGCTGAGTCTTTGTCTTACTAAAGCGGTCACAACACCAAATACCCAACAAGGCTTGAGGAAGAACTAACATAAAGTTCAGACCCCAAATACCAAAGAGATCAGCAACCTGAATTAGAACCTTGTATCTATATAAAGCGTAAGCAATTGTGCCATAAGGATAACCAGCAAACCAACTCTGAGAAACATAAGAATATGCAACCCAAACTACAGCCTGAAAAAGAGGAATAGTCTTCACTAGCTTGCCGTTAAGAATCTTTGAAAACCAACTGTCAACTGCTTTTAAAGCCGTAAAAAGCAACATCATTTCTACAGCTTTGATAATTGTAACAATTAAAATGGCATACGGATGAAAGGAAGTAAGCCAATAATTAAAAATAGCATAATAAGAGCAGCCATAAAGGAAACCATACAAAGAGACCACCTTCCAAGTGCAGTTCCTTATTACAGCAAAAACTGGAATCAAGGCAAAGAAAGCCAAGAAACCAAAACCATTGTCCGATATAAAGCTCGGATGTGCTAAAGCCAAAATAAATGCAGAGCCTAACAACAGAACAACCTCAGAGCATATTGTTCCGAGGTTGCGTCTGCGTAGAACTTTATCGTTTACGTCTGAAAAAATTCTCATAAACTTATTCAACGTTTTTTCCGTTTTGTTCGTTTTTTCTCACTCAAAAAATCTTTGTAAAATGAGCTCAGTCTTCCTGACGAAGATCCCATACGAGATCCTTAAGTTCCTTACCTGGACGGAAAACTGCTACACCGTGTGTATCAACAGCTACAAGATCACCAGTCTTTGGATTTCTGGCCTTTTCTCTACCCTTGCGAGTTCTAACTTCAAAAGTACCAAAGCCTCTAAGCTCAATGACCTTTTCATCCTTAAGGCCTTCTTTGACTTCCTCAAAGAAAGCATCAACAATCTCGTGAATATCATTTCTGTTGACGCCCAACTGTTCGTGAAGGTGTTCAATAATCAAAGCCTTTGTCAATTTTGTCTTTGCCATAATATTCCTCCATTAAGGCCTTAAGCCATCTTGTTAAATTTATTATTCATTCTAGACTTTTTTCTATCAGCTGTGTTGTGGTGGATAATGCCCTTATTAGCAGCGCCATCCATGAGCTTGAAACTAAGTTTCATTGCTTCTTCAGCAGCAGCCTTATCATTTGCCAATACAGCGGCATCAAACTTCTTAATAGCTGTGCGGAATGTACTCTTGGTCTCGCGGTTTCTGAGCCTTCTCTCTTTACTCTGACGATCTTTCTTAACTGCAGAACGATTCACGTTTACCTCCAAATATCTTAAACCAGATAAAATACTTTAAATTTATTGCCCTTTCTTTGAAAGCACTATTAAACATTCCTCAGAAGGAGCTATTGCACCTTTTCCCTAAGGCGCAACGTTTACAAAACATATCACAGACAATAAAACTGGTCAATACAACACTTTATGTGAATTAAAAAAATCAGTTAGATAGTAGTTCATCCTGATAAGCTTTATCCACTTCCCAATGCCCAGTGTCAGAATCAAAATACACTTCCTCACGTGGAACAGTATAAGAACGCCCCTCACTACCAGTCAGAGTCATCACATGAGAAAGAATATTCACTTCCTGTACCCTGAAAATCTCATTTCCCAACTTGATTTTTGCACCCTCTGGAGGATAGGCCTGCTTTTCTTCACAGTAAAAGTCATACTCATAATAAAGACAGCACAACAGCCTTCCACATGGGCCCGATATTTTCATGGAATTTAGCGATAAATTCTGCTCTTTTGCCATCTTAATTGTAACAGGATTTAGCTTATCTGAAACACAGTGACAGCAAAAATCTCTACCGCACACAGCAAGTCCGCCAAGAACACGAGACTCATCTCTAACACCAATCTGTCTTAGTTCTATTCTCATTCTGAACACAGAAACTAGTTCTTTGACCAACTCTCTAAAGTCTACACGCTCATCTGCCGTGAAAAAGAAAAGAACCTTTGGCTCGCATAGTAGGAAATGAGAAGCAACTAGCTTCATGTTAAGCTTAAGTTTCTCTATCTTCTCTTTGCATATCTTAATAGCATCCTGCTCCATGTCCTTGTTTATTTCATATTGCTGAATTTCTTCTTCCGTTGCCTTATGAGCTATCCATTCTGCATCACCGTCAACTTCCATCAGCTCTGGCTCTTTATATGCAGGATCCCAAGTTCCTTCTGGGTCTTTTGAATCTTCTGTGTTATTGTTTGTGCTCTCTTCTTCATTGTCTTCATTATGTGAGAAATTCTCTTTGATAAATTCAAACTTTGGAAGTGGTCCCAATGTCAAACGCTGGTCGTTTGACTCGTAAATAACAGTATCGGATTCAACATAACCGGTTGCAATGACGTCATCGTCTTCGCACTGCACGGGCTTTGTGGGCTCAAAATGGCAGGCACCTCTGCAACTGCTGCACCCTTTGTGATAATTTTTGCCCAGGTTGGCCGCGGATCCAACCACAAGCCCCAAGTCAAGACCATATCTGGTGGGCAAGATGACTTTGTCTGCTGGATGAAAAACACTGTTGCTTGCGCAAACTACAAGATCATTGCTGCTTGGTATCTTTACTAGATATACGTAAGCCTTCTGGACTTCTTCTTTTGTATTATCTTTTTTATTATCGTTTGTATTATCTTTATTCATTTTTGTTCCTTGGGTTTTTGCAAAATTTCAAGAACCCCTTAATATTATATAGTATAGTAACAATGTCTTATGCGAAAAACAAGCCAAACCACTAGACAGAATTTTCTTTTCGTGCATAATTTATAGAGCAATGAGTAATGCACGAGTAACTCAGCGGGAGAGTGCCACCTTGACGTGGTGGAGGTCATAGGTTCAAACCCTATCTCGTGTAAGAAATAAAGCCTTGTAATGTAACAAATTACGAGGCTTTAATTTTTAATACAGGTACCATTTACCCCCTTATGTGCCAAGTCTATGTGCCAAGTAAAACAAATTGAAATTGAAAAAAAACATTTTTTTACCGTGAATTGTTTTGGCAAAAAGTTCCTAGGGAGTACAATTTGGGTATGGAAAATTACAATTTTCAATTATTGAACGAAAACGATAACGCAAAGCAGAATCCTCAAAAAGGAGCTGCCATGGGCAAAAGTAGAGCAAAAAGAACTACAACTAATTGTGAGCTTTTTAGTCTTTATCCATCACCAGATGGGAAATATTGGAAATGGTTCAGATTTAACGCCCCAAAAAACCGTGGAGGCAAAAAAGATATTGCTATACTAGCAAAAAAAGCCGGTTTCATTATCAACGGGCCAATTACCAATGTTCTTGATGCAAGAAAGTATGTGGAAACTGCCATTGAAAAAGGCGTCATTCAAATTCCTGGCACAGAGGCATTAGAAGGAATAAGAAATGCCAGCAATATTAAACTTAGAAATTTTGTTACAAAAATGATGAATCCAGAGGAAGACCTTTTCAGCTGGCTACAAGGAGATCCTAAAACAAAAATTAGCCTTCGCCGTTTTAAGTCTTATGCTTCTTCTTTTAAGCTCCATGGATATGATGCCCTTCCTGAGAACTTAACACTTGTAGCTGCTACGCAAGAAGACATTGAGAGATTTGTTAGAAAAATGAGGTCTTCTTCTTGTTCCGATAATATTGTTAGCAACTGTTTTCAGGCCGTGAGAAAAGCATATCTGTACGCCATCAAAGAACTAAAAATAATTCGCAAAGACCCAACTGAAGGAATAAAAATAAGCTATAGGAGCAATAGCGAAAGAGACCTTCTTAGGCCGTACGAATTGATAGCCTTGCTTTCGAATCTAAAAGAAAAAGCAGAGAACTCGGAAAATAGTAAACGCAGCTATGCAAAAAGCATTTACGTAGCTGTGAAACTGATGATTCATACAGGCATGCGCGAAGGAGAAGTAAGAGCACTGAGAATTTCAAAAGTAGAGAGACTTCTTAGTGACCAAGGTGAGCCAACAAAAATATTCCGCATTAAAGTTGACTCTAGTTGGGAAGAAATGACTCATTCTCTTAAGCCTCCAAAAAACGGAAAAGCTAGAGACGTTTTCATTTGGGAAGACCTTGCAAAGATGTTGTTTGACCTTTACGAGGAAAACAAAAGTCCTAAAGGTTTTATATTCTGTTGCTTGACTAATACTTCAATTCCGCTTGTAAAAAACAACTTCACAGACTACGTGTATCCTGCTCTGAGAGAAATAGGAATATCTGAAGAAAAAAGGATAGAAAGAAAAATCACCATGCATTCTTTTAGACATTTTTTCATAACTCGTGCAGAAGCTATGTCTTCCTACTTGTGGCATAAAGAGATTATGGATACAACCGGTCATGAGACAGAAACTGCACACTCTGTGTATATGCAGTACAACTTTCTTGCGGCCTATTATAAGGCCAGACTTTCAAGAGATATTCTTAAGGAAGACAACTTAAAAGAAATTTATAAAGACGCAATAGTAGAGGCTCAAACGCCATTATTTGATACACAGGAGGAGTAATTTTATGGAAAAGAAACCTTTCATAAATTATTCAGAAGCTGCAGAAATTTTGGGCATTAAGATGTCCACACTCTACAGCTACATTTGGTCAAGGAAGCTTGTCCCAATCAAAAGACCAGGATGGAAATCTGTCTTTAACAGAGACTACATAATGGCCATAGCAAATGGCACAGAATGGGAAGAAGAGAAAGAAAAGAAGTAAGCCAATCTTCTCTCTAGAAGTATTTGTTGAAACGTAGTAAAGAAAGGAAAGGTGGCTTTCTTTTCGCCGTTGGACTCATTATTGTATGTGTACAGAGTATTTCATTGCAATATAACAAAATACAAAGAAAAACCAACATTTTGTATACACAACTAAAAAATGTATACATTTTTATTTATTTACAGGAAAAAGAAATAAAGAAGTTTTTTAGGCCTGAAATAAAGAAAATGTATACAAAATAAGACTACGCACAAAAAAAACGAAATGTGTACACAATAACTCTATACAACATAATAAGTTACAACACATTTTTTCCGTAATGTGTACAAATTCATTTTTCGTACACATTTTTATTTCTTTCCATACAAAGAAATTAACTATAAAAAACCCTCTAAAATGCGGGAAATGTGTACGCCTGTCTTTTTATCTTGTGGAGACCCCTCTAAAAAATCCCTACAAAAAAAGGTCTAAAAACAGTTTAAAAAAACACTTCTAGAAAGAACCCACATTTTGCTTTAGAAAAAGTCTCTCAAGCCCTTTGAACTGAGAGCCTGAGAGACATAAAAGACCAACACATTTTTAACAACTTCCTACGGTCCTGAGGAAGAAAAATTTGTTTGCTGAAGATTAATCTTCTTCTTCATTTTGTGATTGTATGTGCAATTTTTTGAGGCTTAGAATTGCGTTATAAGTCTTTGATTCTATTCTTAGTATCGGCTTAGAATGCACGTTCTCAAGGACGCACATGAATCCATCCAATTCCAATTTCAAAGCGTCTCCTTCTTTGAAAAAGAGACCATACCCATTGACTGTTGGATGCACAATCAAAGTCTTTTGAACTCCCTCTTGTTGAGCCTGTTTGTTCGTCGTGTAAAGATGCAAGACCAAGTCACAGAGCAGCATATTTTGCTCACTGACGTTAGCATAAATGTCAAAAAAAACATTAGAGCCTGTGTCCAAACAAAGCCCGAGTAGATACTTGTTTTTTGAAAGTAAATTCATGAAAAGTTCTCCTGTTGATTCAGATTTTTGATGGGTATAACATACCTTTTTTCGTTTGACAAACAAGCTTGGGTACTACATAACTTGCATCATAAAGTGGTGTTGTTACACTGAGAATTGCTTCGTTGTTTACGCATTCAATGCTGGCTGTATATTCTCCTAGAGACAATCTAAACTGATTGTCTGAATTCAAAAAGATAGCATAACCTTGTTCGGTTAAATTTGCCTGAATACGCTTAGAAGCCGCCCTCCAGATATCGTTTCTTTTAGACAGTCTGAAGAAAACGTTAGTATGTTTAGGCTCTGTAAATGTACTGATAGCAATAATCTCAAATTCAATTTTTTCTCTAACATCTAGACAAATGTTAAACACCGGTTTTCTTGTGGCAATGAACATAGCATTGGCCTCCATATTGTTTTTTTCTTTGGCACGTAGAAGCACACAACTTCTCTTTTAATACCTTGCGGGAGGGGGAAAGAGCGCCTCAGGCGCACCTTCACTGAAATATCTTTTATGAAGTCCTCTGAAGCCCCCTTTTGAGCTTTGGCAAACAACGAGTAGAAGTTACAACTTAGACAGAAGCCAAATTCATCAACAAAAAACTATTGGATGAATCAGGCAAGGAGAATGTTTGAATGATTGAGAACAAAAACTATTTAACCTATGCAGAGACTGCAGAGATTTTGGACATTAAGTTGTGTACGTTGTATAGCTATGTCAGCAAAGGAAAACTTATCCAAGTAAAAAGACCAGGAAAGAAATCGGTTTTTGATAAGGACTACATAATGTCTATTGCCTTGGGAGAGTTTCCAATTGACAATCCACAAAAGCCCCGGCAGGGAGAAAAAATTGGTTTCCAAGAGGTTTTTGCAAAAAATTAAAAAAAGATTCCATTTTGATTTTGGTATAAAGCTCAAAGGGAGTACAATTTAGACATGGAGGCATAAAATGCAAATTGAAAAGAAAAAGATTCTTCTTATTTTGATTATTTTTCTCTTCTTCTCGTTGTTATTTATTTCTTGTTCACAGATTGAGCTTGAAGATGACCCCACCGCCTTGGTCTCAGGAAGCACAGAGCACGTTAGCCCAACAACTGGCAAGGTAAAAGTCATAATCCTCTCAGGCCAATCTAACGCAGCCGGCGTTAGCCCAAACAGCGAAATCCCTCAAGAAAAAAGAGAGCTCTATGCTACGGGCTTTTGCAACGTGCTCATCCGTTCCAATACAGACACAATACATACCAATCCTTTTGTCCCAGTCACCTCTTCTCTTGGCTACGCAGAGGGCTTTTTTGGACCAGAACTTGGTATGGCAGAAACATTAAGTGAAAAATATGAAGACGAAACAATTTATATCATTAAGTATGCCCGCTGTGGTCACAATCTCTACAACAATTTTTATCCAAAAAATGAGTCTTATGAAGAACTTGTTGCATGGATTGACCAATCTTTAGATATGCTTACACAACAAGGTCTAGAATATGAAATTGTAGCCTTCGCATGGATGCAAGGTGAATCTGATGCCATAAATTACTCCACAGCATGTGACTATTATGAAAACGAAAAACACTTCGTAAATTCTCTCAGACAACGTTACAATTCAGCCTCAATCACAGGAGGCTTCTTCTTCCTTGATGCTGGTATAACAACAAACTGGAAATATTATACCGTTGTAAACAATGCCAAGTACAAACTTAGTAACAACTTACAAAGATGCGTCTTTATCAATGCAAATGCAAACAACCTTCTCTGCCAGCCTAATGACAAGGCTCACATTGATGCTCCTTCCATGCTTAAGCTAGGACAGCTCTTTGCTACGCAGGTTGCGTTTCACATAAGAGAATAAAAACAGCTTGGAGTCCAGAATCAATATTTTTCTACCTCCTCTCCCGCATTACAACCTCATCTACAATGCCATAGGAGATGGCCTCTTGGCTGTCCATCCAGAAATTGCGGTCACAGTCTTCTTGAACTTGACTGTAGGATTTTCCTGTGCATGAGCAAATAAAGTCATAGACTTCCTTCTTCACTTTTGCCATCTGGCGGGCTGTAATCTCAAAATCGGCAGCCTGCATTAATGAGGCTCCTCCTAAAGGCTGATGAATCATAACCCTTGCATGTGGCAGTATCTTGCGTTTACCTTTAGAGCCTGCCATGAGAATCATAGCTGCCATACTAGCAGCAAGACCTGTACAGATAACTTCAACTTGGCATTTGATAATCATCATAGTATCAATGAGCATAAAGCCAGCTTGAATAGAACCACCGGGAGAGTTAAGCATTATAGTGATATCTTTTTCACTATCTAGGGCCTCTAGTCTTAACAGCCAAAGACAGACTTTACTACACAAGACATCTGTAATCTCACCATTGATAACAATAACTCTAGACTCTTCAATTATGTCCAATGTTCCCTGAAGTTCTTGAATATCTTGATTCTCGCTCATATTACTTATCCTCCTTGGAATTCAAAAAATCAGTTAAAGAATATATAACCTCTCTATCTTCATCATCTTCTTCGCTCTGCTCTGCACACAACGCCTCCATCACTTCTCCACCGCTTGGAATACTACTGTCAAAGAAATCGCTATCAGGTCTTGCTTCTGCTTTTGGCTTAAACAGCTGAAGCCTGATTTTGATATCTTCATAATTGACTGGAAACATCTTCTTGACAGGTCTTACATTCTCACACAGCTTTGCTTTTTCAAAACTACCCCACGCACTCCAATCTACAAGATGGCCAATGTATGGCTTAGACATGTCATCCAGCACCACCACCTCATCTTTTTTGAGCTGACTTAGCTCACATATAGAGAGAACTGGCCTATCTAGACCTGTAACAATATCGGTCTTCTCACCACCTAATGCCGATATCTCTGAGAGCGTTGCAATATCGCGTCCGCCCATGAACATGAAGGTTCTGCAGTTGCTTGCAATAGTGCGGGCTGCGTCGTGGCCATACCTGTAAGAAAGCTGCGAGAGGGCTTGAAGAGCAAGAATAAAGCGGATACCTCTACTACGTGCAGCTGTAAGCTTATTGGCCCAACAAGAGCCTACAAATGAACCAAACTCATCTAAAATGAAGTCAACCTTTATTGGTAGGACATTGTTTTCTCGTGAGTCTGCATAGTTTACAAGCTCACTGTAGCACTGCTCTACAAAAAATGATGCCAC
>CAVEGR010000123.1:0-23425 GCA_963615565.1 Phocaeicola massiliensis
GTATAGACCTTGTATTCACACAAGATGCTATCCACCAAATAGCACAAACAGCATATGACCAGAAAACAGGCGCTCGTGGAATTAGAAGCATTGTAGAAGAAACTATGATGAACGTCATGTATGACGCACCTTCTCACAAAGACCTTAAACGCATAGAGGTCAACGGCCCATGTATTCTAAAAGAAGAAAGCCCAAAACTCTTTGATGCCAGTGGCAATCAGCTTAGCACTCTTCTTATAGAAGCAAAATGAACACAAATTTAAAAACAAATGTCTTTTATGGGAGCCATAGTAGCTTGGCTTCCATTGAAAATCTCTCATACATAATTGACTCTCATTTTCACAGTGACTATCTCAAAGAAAAAGGTCTTGATGCTAGAGAAGAACTCTCTTTGGCCTTTTCAGAAGGCTTTAGCGGAGCAATAGATATTGGTTGCACTTCTAATGACTTACCACGGCGCTATGAACTATTAAAAGATTTAGAGAGTTTTTCCAAAATTGCTCTTGCCGGAGCCATGGGCCCATGGGAATTAGGTGATAACGGAGATACTCTATCATTTGAAGAAATAGACTCACGTCTTGCCATCTTAGAGCAAAATTTGAAAATATATCATGCTCATATGCTTGGGGAAATAGGCTTAGACTACTATTGGAACTATGGAACAAAAGAGCTTCAAAAATACTTATTTGAAGCCCAACTGAAGCTTGCTTCCAAACTTAATCTTCCTGTTTCTATCCACGAAAGAGAGTCCCAATCTGATACTATTGATATAATTTCTAGGCTTACACCTCCAAAAGCGGGCATTATTCACTGCTGTGACGGTTGCAAAAAAATGATTGATGTAGCACTCTCATTAGGCTACTACATTAGCTTTGCAGGAAATCTAACTTTTAAGAAAAACAAAGAATTGCGGGATGCTCTGACACGTGTTCCGTTAGATAGGCTTCTCTTTGAAACAGATGCACCATATCTTACTCCCGTTCCACTTAGAGGCCAGCCAAACTCGCCACGCTATGTAATTTACACTTATCAATGTGCAAGTGAGGTTCTTGGCTTACCACTGGAGGACCTTAAGAGCCAAGTGTTTCAAAATTTCCAAGCTCTTTTAGCAAGATAATCTGATTTACCGCTGTTTCAGCACACCAAGTTTAGGACAACGCCCATTTTCAGGGCATAGTGAGCACTTTGGACTCACACTAGTACAAATCTCCTGCCCATATGAGACAAGAAGTTCATTTAGAGGAATCCAAAAACGCTTTGGCATAATTTTCATTAGTGCTTTCTCGCTTTCTTCTGGAGTCTTAGTTTGAATCCATCCTAATCTGTTTGAGATTTGATGCACATGACAATCAACGCAAATAGCATCAACGCCAAAACCTAAATTCAATGTAAGATTAGTAGTCTTAAGTCCTACCCCTGGAAGTTCCATGAGCTTTTGTGCATCACAAGGCACTTCTCCATTATATTTATCCACCAAAATCTGGGAAATCTGTTTAATCTGTACTGCTTTGCGTTTGTAAAATCCTGCAGGAAAAATCAGTTTTGCAATCTCTTCTTCTGAAAGTTTAATCATTTCATGCGCATTTGGAGCAACATCCATTAAACGCTTGGAGGCCTTCAGTGTCACATCATCTTTTGTTCGTAGAGAAATCACAGTAGAAATCAACACCGTATATGGATCTTGTAACTCAACGGCCATTAAAGATACAGCAGGAAGCTCTTTGCCTTCTCTATCCAATGCAGCCTTGAAAGCATAAAAAATCTCATCAAAATATTTTTCGTCTAACATTATTAAGCCTCATGCGTCATTTGGCCTTATTGGGCCTTATACTTATAATTCAAAGTGGCTACAGTATGGTTTTCACCTTTTATAGAAAGTTCTCTCCCAACAGTATTTTTCACAAATCCAGTTAAATCTGGCAGAACAATACCTAATAGCTGTTTTTTAGGCACAATTTTAGTATATCTATAATCTACAATCCAAGAAAGAGAATTATCTAAGGAAATCAAATCATATAGGTTATTCAAATGTGGACATAAAGCCAATACAACTTGCTTTTCATTCATATCAGAGATGGTGTTTTTTGCAAACAACCTGCTTTGTCCATCATCATAATATCCAATGAAAGTGTTCTTAGGCAGTGCACTTTTGATAGCCTCATAAGCATTAAGTCCTTCAGAATCATATACAACAGCCGCATTTTGGGCTGTTGTTTGAAGCACAGCGGCTTGCCAGCCAGAATTAATATCTGAAACTAAAGTTACATCAAAATTATTACATTCATGGCTCCACATGCCGTAGACTACAGCATTTTCAAACATGCTAGAAACGTCAATTTCAAAGAGCACTGCGCAATTTGATGCCAAAGGACCTAAAAGGATGGCAGAACAGTCAAAAGATAGAAGTATCGGTGTAAAAGAAGATGCAGATTCCAGATTGGAGGCAGAAGCGTTATAAATGACAAGCCTGTAGCCATTTTTGGCTAGCTCAAAGCGCATGGAATGAAGTTCGCTTGAAGGCAAAAGATAAGACCAAGCTGGGTCACTTACTAAGACAAAACGTTCAAAAGCAACAAAGTAAATAACTGCAAGTGCAGCCAAAATTAAAAGCAAGAAAATAACCAGCCCAAGCAAAACTTTTGTCTTTCTTTTCATACGAAAAACTTTAATAACCTTCTGTAGTGCAGTCAAGCACCCAATTCCAGCTCTTTTCTTGACGCTCAAATATGTTAGTTAGTATTATTGAAGCATAGGAGATAGCTTAAATGACTTCTTACAAAGATTTGGGCCTGGTAAACACCCGAGAAATGTTTGCCAAGGCAGTTAAAGGCGGATATGCCATTCCTGCTTATAATTTTAACAACATGGAACAACTTCAGGCCATCATCATGGCTTGTGTTGAGACAAAGTCACCAGTAATCCTTCAGGTTTCCAAGGGCGCAAGAGACTATGCCAACATCAACCTTCTAAGAAACATGGCAAGAGGAGCAACAGAGTATGCTCATGAACTGGGCTATGATATTCCAATTGTACTTCACTTGGATCATGGTGACAGCTTTGAAACATGTAAAGACTGTATTGATAATGGATTTTCATCTGTCATGATTGACGGCTCAAGCCTTCCATATGATGAAAACGTTGCAGTCACTAGGAAAGTTGTTGAGTATGCACACCAGTTTGATGTTACAGTAGAAGGCGAACTTGGTGTACTTGCAGGTATTGAAGATGAAGTTTCTGCTGCACAGTCACATTACACACAACCATCTGAAGTAATTGACTTTGTTTCCAAGACAGGCGTTGACTCACTTGCTATTTCTATTGGAACAAGCCATGGCGCAAACAAGTTTACACCGGAACAGTGCACACGTAATGCAGATGGCATTCTTATTCCACCTCCACTTCGCTTTGACATTCTCAAAGAAATTGAACAGAAGCTCCCAGGCTTCCCAATTGTTCTCCATGGCTCATCATCTGTGCCACAAGAATATGTCAAGATGATTAACGAGCACGGTGGGAAGCTCAAAGACAGCGTTGGTATTCCAGAGGATCAGCTCAGACAAGCAGCAAAGAGTGCCGTTTGTAAGATTAACATTGATAGTGATGGCCGTCTTGCAATGACAGGTACAATCAGACGTATCTTTGACGAACATCCAGAAATCTTTGACCCAAGAAAATATCTTGGTCCAGCACGTACAGCACTCAAAGAGATGTACGAGCACAAGAATAGAGATGTTCTTGGCTCAGCAGGCAAGGCTTGATTGCTTAAATCAATATTTTGTGAGGTTTTTCAAACCTCCCTTACAACTATTTACAGGGCGTTTCATAAAACAAACGCCCTTTTTTATTGTTTCTTTATCATATTCGTGATATATTCTTTTCAACTAGACAATTAATTTAGAGAGAGGGAAGCTTGGCTACAAAAGAACTTAGGATCAACAGGCAAATACGAGCAAAAGAAGTATTCCTGATTGATGAAGAGAATCAGAAAAAAGGCGTTATGAACTTCTTTGATGCATTAGCATTAGCAGAAGAAGCAGGATTGGATTTAGTGGAAATTTCTCCAAATGCAGATCCTCCAGTATGCAAAATTATCGACTACGGCAAGTTCAGATATGAACAACAGAAGAAGCTAAAAGAAGCCAAAAAGAACCAGACTATCATCAAAATGAGAGAAATTAGGATGCAACCCAAGATTGATAAACATGATCTTGAGGTTAAGTCCAAAGCAATTGGCGAATTCCTAGCAGAAGGAGACAAGTGCAAAGTTACTATCAGGTTCAGAGGCAGAGAGCTTGCACACACTGAGCTTGGAAAGGAAGTACTGGACAAAATACTTGAACTGCTTACAGAAAAAGAAGTATCATACAATGTGGATTCGCAACCTACAATGGAAGGCAGAAACATGTCAATGCTTCTTAGCCCAGCCAAGCAGGGTTCGAAAAAAAATTAGTTAATAATCTCCGTATGGAGGTTTAAACAGTTGTTGTTGGGGGTTCTTGTTCCCCAGCGGCGCTTATAAGGGGTACAAAAATGCCTAAGATGAAAACAAGAAAATCCGCAGCAAAGCGGTACAAGGTCACCGGAACTGGCAAGGTCATGTTCAAGAAACAGGGACTTCGCCATATTCTCACCAAGAAATCCACAAAGCGTAAGAGAAATCTTCGTGCAGCTGGAGTTCTCTCTGAAGTGGAAGCAAAAAGCGTAAGAAAAATGCTTCCTTACGCTTAATTAAGGAGGGTGTGAATTATGCCAAGAGCAGTTGACGGAACCAAACATAAAGACAGACGAAAGAAAATTATGAACCTTGCAAAAGGTTATTATGGTCGCAGAAGCACCAATAACCGTATTGCAAAGGACGCAGTTGCAAAGGCTGGACAGTATGCTTACAGAGGCAGGAAAGAGAAGAAAAGAGATTTCAGAAAGCTCTGGATCGCAAGAATCTCTGCTGCAGTTAGAGCTGAAGGCCTTACCTACTCCCAGTTCATGCATGCTTTGAAGATGGCAAACATTGACATCAACAGAAAAGTTCTTTCTAACATGGCAATTGAAGACAAGGCAACCTTTAGCGCATTGGTTGCTGAAGCTAAAAAGAGCCTCAACGTCTGAAAACTTTAAGCCTGCACTGAGTTGCAGGCTTTTTTGGTTTTTTACAAATGCAAGAGGTTTTGCAAAAAGCCTCTATTAGATTTTAACAAATTGGAGGATTTGATTATGACAGTTTATGAGAACATGCTTCTTCTTGAGGAAAGAGTTAAGAAAGCAGTAGCTTACATTTACAAATTAAGAGCTGATAATGAAGACTTAAAGAGAAACATTAAGCTCATAACCAGCCATAATGAAGAGCTTCAGTCCTATGTAGACAACTACAAAGAAGACACTGAACGCATTAACAAGAGTATTGAAACTTCTCTTGAAACTCTCAATGACGTTGGTCTTGATAATCTTGATCTCAGCCTTGAAGATCTTGAAGCTGCAGAACAGTTCTCCGCTATTGGTGGAGATGCTCTTGAAGTTGGTGAACTTGAAGATATTGGGGATGTTGAAGATCTTGGAGAACTTCCAGATGTTGACCTTGACAATTAATCTGTAAGATTCTTTATAAGGTTGTTTTTTAATCGTTAAGTGGTCATCAAGTAAATACTAATGGATAACTCAATTTTACAACTCATGCTTGATTCGTTCTGGAAGATATTAAAGCCAGGACTTTTATATACAATTCCACTAACTCTTATTTCATTCTCTTTTGCACTGGTAATAGGAATAGTTACTGCACTTGTTCAAGTAGCAAAAGTTCCTGTGCTAAAAACTATTGCTAGACTTTATATTTGGATAGTAAGAGGAACTCCTCTTTTGGTTCAGCTTTTTGTTATCTTCTTTGGACTGCCAAACCTAGGAATTCTGATAGATCCATTTCCTGCTGCAGTGATAGTTTTTTCAATAAATGAAGGTGCATACTCCGCAGAAACAATAAGAGCTGCAATAGAATCAGTACCCCGTGGACAGCTAGAAGCCGGAGAATGTGTGGGGTTAAGCTGGTTACAGGCTATCAAACGCATAGTTTTGCCACAAGCTCTACGAACCGCTTTTCCAAGTCTTTTTAACTCATTAATAAGCATGCTTAAAGATACAAGCCTAGCTGCAAACATCACTGTAACTGAAATGTTCATGCAAACCCAACGTATAGTTGCACGTACTTACGAACCTTTAGCACTGTATATTGAAGTAGGCTTAATCTATCTACTCATGTGTACTGTACTCACTAAAGTACAAGCTTGGGGAGAGAAACGCCTCAACGCAAAAGGCGTACAACGGGTATAAGAGAAGATATAAGAGAAGATATAAGAGAAGAAATTAAGGAAGCCCCCCGCATGATTTTGAAAGTAGAAAATATACATAAAAGCTTTGACGGAAATGAAATATTAAAAGGTATGAGGCTAGAAGTGTCAAAAGGAGATGTTGTGGCAATCTTAGGGCCTAGCGGTTCAGGAAAAACAACACTTTTGCGCTGTATATCCTTCTTGGAGCGTGCAGAAAGTGGCACAATCACATTTGAGGGCCACAGCTATAGCGCTGCAAAAGCCACAAAAAAAGAAATTCGCACGTTTCGCATGCAAACTGGATTCGTATTTCAAAGCTACAACCTTTTTGCAAACATGACTGCAATTGAGAACGTCATGGAAGGACTTGTGACCGCACGCAAAATGAAAAAAGAACAGGCCCACCAAATAGCCATTCAAACACTCACAAAAGTTGGCATGGTAGACTGGGCCAACAGCTATCCATCCCAGTTATCAGGAGGCCAACAACAACGCGTAGCCATAGCACGTGCAATTGCAACAAACCCACAAGTCATCTTTTTTGACGAGCCCACAAGTGCACTAGACCCAGAACTCACCGGCGAAGTACTCTCTGTCATGCGCACGCTAGCCCAAGAAGGTATGACAATGCTAATTGTCACCCACGAGATTGCCTTTGCACGCCAAGTAGCCACAAGGTGCATCTTCATGGAAAATGGCATTGTAGTTGAAGAAGGCCCCACCGCAAGCTTCTTTAATTCACCAAAAGAACAACGCACACGAGAATTTCTTTCTCGCTTTCAATATACCAATATTTAAACCGATATTTAGAGGTTTATGGGGTTTTGAATGACCACATGAAGACCTCAAAGGAGTAAAACATGAAAAAGCTTACATTTGTACTGCTTGCATTCATCCTTGCAAATTCAATATTTGCAAGTGGAACACAGGAAACCCAAAGTGGTGACCTACTTGAAAGAATCAAAGCAAAAGGTGAAATCACCATTGCAATGGAAGGAACCTGGGCACCATGGACCTATCATGACGCTAACGACAACCTTGTTGGTTATGATGTAGAAATTGGCCAGGCTATAGCAGAAAAACTTGGAGTGAAAGCCAAGTTCATTGAAGGCGAATGGGATGGACTTCTCGCCGGCCTAGAATCAGGCAGATATGATCTAATGATCAATGGAGTAGACATCACACCGGAACGAGCACAGAAATACGAATTTTCTGTACCATATGCTTTTAACAATACAGCCGTTATTGTCCAAGAAAGCAACAATTCCATCAAAAAAATGGAAGATTTAAAAGGCAAGAAAACAGCAAATACAATTTCATCTACGTATGCAGAAATTGCAGAGAAATACGGAGCAACTGTCACACCAGTAGATGACCTAGCCCAAACAATAGAATTACTATTATCAGGAAGAATAGATGCAACTCTCAATGCAGAGGTCAGCTATTATGATTATAAAAAAGTACATCCACAGGCAGCAATCAAAATTGCCTGTCTTGATCCAGAGCGCACAAGCGTTGCCATTCCAATGAGAAAAGGAGATGACGCAGCCTCTCTCAGAGATGCAGTCAACAAAGCCGTTCAAGAGCTTTTAGATGACGGAACAATCAGTACATTATCTATAAAGTACTTTGGCGTGGATATTTCAAAGTAGTGCATTTTTGGTAAAACCTTTTTGTTGAGGTTTTGCCAAATTTTCTAAATCAATGGTCTAGTTTGCCCAGTATTGCCGATATTTTCTGGCTATACTCCAAAACTAGGCCTATATTTTTCTGAAGCTTTGCTTCATCCAATCTAAAGGTTGGAGTTGAAACGCTCATAGCAGCAACCACTTTGCCTTCATAGTTAATAATGGGTGCTGCTACACAAACAATCTGTGGCTCGTTTTCTTCGTTATCCACTGCATAGCCTTGGCTTCTTACTTTTTTAAGTTCTGCTTCTAACGCTTCTTTTGTGGAAATAGTTTTAGGCGTATAGCTAACCAACTCCCCACTGTTAGCATAATCATCTAAAAAAGAAGAGCCCTTATCCATCATTAAACACTTGCCTATAGCGGAACTATGAAGCGGACAACTTCTTCCAATTCTTGAATACATTCTAATGGTATAATGACTCTCATTTTTCAGTACATAAAGGGCCCTATTTTCTTCTAAAATACCCATATGCACGGTTTCGCCTGTCACTACGCTAAGCTCACGAGCTATTGGTCTTGAAATATCAATTAAATCAAGATGAGATAAAGCTCGTGAACCAACTGCAAACATCTTCATGGAAAGATAGTATCTGTCATGGTTATCCTTAACAACATACTTATTCTCAATAAGTGTTGTAAGTAATCTAAGCGTTGTTGTTTTTGGAAGCCCTGTTTGCTGTGCTAAAGTCTCCAAGTTAGCATCTCTAACCTTTGACAGAATTTCCAAAATTGCTAATGACCTTGAAACAGTTCCAAGTTCCATGAAAGACCTCTTATTTTGTTTGCACTAAAACAATGCCGTATTCTCCAACTTTAGGCAGTAATTCGCAACATAGATCAGCATTTAGGACATTGTTGCACTTAGTGCTTGTATATCCATAGTATTCCAAATAAGAGGTTGCTCTGTCTAGATTATATGTAGAAATTACAAGTTTATTTGTTTGATTCTCATCTGCAATAAAGATATCGGGCTTAGAGGAAAGTGCAGATGAAAGACCAAGGCCAAATGGAGCTATGGCGCTATGGATTGCACTTGCTTGCTGGGCGCTACAGGCTTGTACAAGGCCTTTGAAGGCAAAACCGTGAAGAGTGCTAATTGCCTCGTGACATTTTGTGCTAATTACAGTCCAGTTTTCAGCTTCAATGAGATCACTTTTGACCATCCAGGAGCCACCTACCGCAAGCACGTTTGCGCTTGTAGCATACGCCTGGATGTTGTCATTAGAAATACCACCAGTTGTCATGAACTTTACTTGTGGAAATGGCCCACAGAGGTTCTTAATCATAGGAACACCACCAGCTGCCTCGGCCGGGAAGAACTTAAGAACTTCAAAGCCATTTGCAACTGCCACTTGAACCTCGCTTGCAGTACAAACCCCAGGCACATATGGCACGTTATGTGCACGCGTCCAATCAACCAAGACTTGGTCATATCCCGGAGAAACCAAAAATTTTGCCCCAGCATCTACTGCTCTTTGAGCCTGCTCCACAGTCAAAATTGTCCCTGCACCCAATATCAATTCTGGATACGCTTTTGCCATCCTCTGAATAGCTTCTTGTGCTGCACTGGTCCTAAAAGTCACTTCCGCACACGGCACCCCACCGGCTACGAGTGCTTTTGCAAGCCCTTCAGCTTTATTGGCATCTTTAATCACAACAACCGGTACTATCCCAATATTCCCTATCTTCTTTAAAATATCTTCCATTTTCTTTCCTTCTGTGCTCTCTGGCACTTGTTAGTGCTTTTTAGCATTTGTTGGCACAGCTTAGTGTCATTTAGCATTGCACGACATTAGCGCTGGACGCGGCCACTGCCATCACCTTTGGCAAGATTTTCAATCTCACTGAGTCTTGTAAGATTAAAGTCACCCGGAATTGTATGCTTTAATGCAGATGCTGCTACAGCAAAGTTCAAAGCATATTGCTCATCTTCAAAGTGCGAAAGTGCGTAAATAATACCAGCGGCAAAGCTGTCACCACCACCAACTCTGTCAACAATATCGGTTATCTCATAATGCCTTGAAAGATAAAAACCTGTCTTTCCATTGAGTGCTGCTCCCCAACCATTGTAATCTGCAGTATGTGATTCTCTTAGACTCACCGCAACCTGCTGAACATTTGGGAACTGTCGTTTTACTTCGTCTGTTAGCACTTTGTATGCCTGTTTATCAATGCTTCCACTTGTGACATCAACTGGAGCTTCAATGCCTAAACATTTTTGGATATCTTCTTCATTTGCAATTATGACATTTGCATACTGCGCAAGCTCGCGCATAACATCCACAGCCTTCTTACCATATTTCCACAACTTTTTTCTGTAATTTAAGTCTATAGAAACAATTGCACCCGCTTCTCGTGCGCCCTTAACGGCCTGCAAAGCACAGTCTGCACAATCTTGGCTTACCGCTGGCGTGATACCTGTTACATGGAACCAAGTAGCACCTTGCATAATCTTACCAAAGTCAAATTCTTGTGGCTTTGAAGTAGCAATACAACTTCCTTCTCTATCATATACAACAAGACTAGGTCTCTGGTTAGCACCAGTTTCAAGATAATAAACTCCAAGTCTACCATCTTTTTTCACGTTAATGTATGAGGTATCAACTCCATGTTTTCTAAGCTCTGCCAAGGCTGCTTCGCCAATAGCATTAGCTGGTACTGCACTTACAAAACAACAATGTTCTCCCAAAATTGAAAGAGATACTGCCACATTGGCTTCTCCACCTCCAAAGGTTGCTTCCAAAACTGGACTTTGAAAGAATCTTTCATTACCAGGACTTTTCAAGCGCAACATTATTTCACCAAAGGTAACATATTTCATATCACACACCTCCAAGGTTTATGCAAAACCCCCTTTATTTGATTTTAATTATAGAGCGGTAATATTCACAGGTCAACAAAAAGTGGAACAATGTTCCATTTGCAGAAATGTTTTTAGAATTATGTGTGAAATTATGGTCAACTGAAGGGAAATGAACAAGAGAATGTCGTAATTTGCAAAAATTGCTTTGATTACGACATAAAATGTACGGATTTCAGCATTTGCGCTGAAATTATGACATTTTCTAGAGGTTTTTAATAGGAAACACTTGTGTTTTTACAAAACTCTCTCTTATAAAATATAAGGTTTACCAACACACAATGCCATATGATAAATCTTAGCAGCATCTTCAAGATAAGATGCTCGTACATAAGCCAAATCAAGATTTGAAGCTACGGCAACGCAACCGTGATTTGCCATTAAACAGCCCTTTTTATCGCCAATATCTCTTGCAACATTAAGTCCAAGTTGTTTAGTCCCACAGGGAGCATACTCAGCAAGTGGAATTTCGCCGCCAAGCCAAGGCTCAACTTCAATAAGAATTGTAGGAATGGTCTTTCTGATAACAGCAAATGAAGTTGCATATGGCGAGTGAGTATGCACAATAGCATTTACATCCTTCTTTGCTCTATAAAGCTCTGCATGAAGATGCCATTCTGAAGAAGGTTTTGCTCCTTCCGGACACTGCAAAATCTCACCGTCTATAGTCATAATCACAATCCTATCTGGTGTCATTTTTGCATAATTTTCTGAGCTAGGTGTAATAGCAAAAGCGTTGGGATTATCTGGTAAGCGAACACTAATATTTCCACTTGTAGCTGAAACCAGCTTCTCGTTGTACATTAGCTGTGAATACTCAACAATGCTTTTTCTTATCTCTTCATACATACAACACTCCATAGAGGTTTTTGCAAAACTTCATTTGCAAGATTTTCTTTGCAAAACTTCATTTGCAAAAACCTCTTTAAAAGAATTTTTAGCAAGCAGCAGCTTGTGCAAGAGTAATTGAAGCTGTTACAACTATGTCTTCTACGCTACAGCCTCTTGAAAGGTCTGAAACAGGTCTAGCAAAACCTTGAAGAATTGGGCCATATGCCTGAGCACCAGCAAGACGCTGTACCAGCTTGTATCCAATATTTCCAGCCTGAAGGTCTGGGAAGACTAATACGTTGGCATGACCAGCAACTGTAGAACCTGGAGCCTTCTGCTTTGCAACAGAATCAACAATAGCTGCATCAAGTTGAAGTTCACCATCAACCTTAAGCTCTGGACACTTTGCTTTGACCATTTCTGTTGCCTGCACAACTTTGTCTACAAGATCTCCCTTTGCACTTCCTTTTGTTGAATAAGAAAGCATTGCAACTACTGGCTCTGCATCAAGGAATGTTCTGCAAGACTGAGCTGAAGCTTCAGCAATTTCTGCAAGCTGCTCAGCTGTTGGATTAGGAATTGTTGCACAGTCTGCAAAAATGAAAGATCCGTTGAGTCCATACTGGCTCTTATCTGTGGACATAACAAAACAAGAAGAAGCACTCTTGATGCCTGGCTTGCACTTGATAATTTGGAAAGAAGCCAAAAGAACATTTCCTGTTGTGTTCTCTGCTCCAGCCACCATTGCATCTGCATCATGAAGTCTTGTCATCATTGCACCCCATCTTAGAGGAGCTGTGATAAGATCATAGGCCTGTTCTGGTGTCATGCCTTTTGCTTTTCTAAGTTCATAATATTCGTTAGCATAAGCTTGTCTTTTTTCACTTGTAACTGGGTCAATAATTGCAATGCCAGTAAGGTCTACACCAAGATTTTTAGCATTGGCTTTAACTTCATCTGGATTTCCAAGCAATGTAACGGAGGTTGCAATTCCTTCATCAAGGATAATTCTTGCTGCTTTTACTGTTCTAGGCTCTAAACCTTCTGGAAGAACTAAGGCTTTCTTTGCTGCTATAGCCTTGGCCTTCATTTTCTCTGCAAATGTCATAACACATTCTCCTTTTAAACCTTACAGGGGTTTTTGTAAAACTTTAACAAGAGGTTTTTGCAAAAACCTCACAAATAAAGTAATACGAACAAAGAAAATTTACAAGGTAATAACAAGACTGTATTTTCTTCTGCTTGCCAATTTACTTATTTGATTACTCTTAGAATATATACCTTTAGGTATTCGCTTTCAGGGAAGGACAATCTAATTGGATGGTCCATAGCTTGACCCAATGTTTCAAGTATTTGAACTTCAACTTTGGCGTCTTTTGCGCTCCAAGCAAGAACGGTTCTGAAGTCTTCACGCTTTAATGAGCCAGAGCAAGAACAGGTTACTAAGATGCCACCATTTTTGATTTTTTCCATTGCTAAACGGTTTAAATCCTTGTATGCCTTTTTAGCACTTTCAAGAGATTTGATAGTCTGAGCAAGCTTTGGCGGATCTAAAATAATGACATCATATTTGTTTTTGGCTATTGTTCGTAAGGTCTCAAAGATATCGGCCTTAGATGCAGAGACCTTATCAAGGCAGGATGAAGATAATGTGCCAAGGTCAACATTGAGTTTCACGTTAGATATCAAGCGATGTATTGCATCTGCGGAGCTGTCAAAAGAGTCTACGTGCTTGCATCCTCCGCGAAGAGCGTGAAGCGTAAAGCCTCCAGTGTAACAGCAACCATCAAGAACAACAGCGTCCTTAACGTAGTTCTCTACTCTCTTGCGATTCTCGCGCTGGTCACAGTAAAAACCACTCTTTTGTCCAGAGCCAGGAATAAGTGCATAGTAAAGACCGTCTTCTCTAATGCGAATTTCATCAAATTTTTCTGTAGGTGTAAAACGTTGGCCTTCTTTATAATATTCTGTAATCTCGTGCAATTTTTCAATGGCGCAGAAAGCAGAGTCCGTGTTAAGAATAATCATTTGAGGATGAAGAAGGCTTTCTAGTGAATCAACAATTGTCTGCCGTAGATTCCAAGCAACACGTGCGCTGATAATAATGCGAATCATCTTTCCGTAAACATCTGCAACAACGCCGGGAAGCATGTCTGCTTCACCATAGATGATTCTAAAAACATTAGTGTCTGAGCTCATGTCTTGGAAAAAAGCCTTGCGCCTAAGTACAGACTCACGAACCATTTTTGTCCACCAAGCTTCATCTGGGATTTCATTTTCTTTCCATGAAAGTAATCTTAGTGGAATGTGGCTATCTTTGTCATAATAGCCCCAAGCTACAAAGCGTCCGTCTGCAGACTCAACACGCTGTACTCCAGTTGTTAGTTGCACTCCATTAGTTGGCGACAATCCAATGGTTAATTGCACGCCAGCTTTAGGCTCTACATCCACACTAGAGCTCATGTCCAGTGCCCCAGAAAACACCCATGGATGGTGCTTCAGCAAATTCTTTTCTTTTCCTTCAAGTAATCTAATCATTTAACCACCCACAGCGCAGACAACGGCAGAGGCAGTACGGCTGCACTGCCTTGTTATCTCTTTGTCATCTACTTGCTACTGCCTTCTTATCTCTTTGCAATTTTACTTAGAGTTCAGATTTCTGAACTCTTTTACATCCTGTGTATAGATGATTCCAATGCCGGGTTCATCAAGACACTTAAGAGAGGAAATAGCATCAACAATAGCCTGAGTCTTATCTGACTGAGCCAAAATCATTATCATCTCCTTCTCTGGGACTATTGTTACACCCAAGAAATGAGCATCTTCAGCTGTTCCAGTTCCTCTAGCATGGGTCACTGTTCCTCCAGTTGCACCAGCCTTGCGAGCAGCATCCATGATGTCATCTGAATATCCTGTACTGACAATAACTGTAATCATTTTCCACTTGTTGTCCATGTTATTCTCCTCTTCACCAAGCAGGGCAACCACACCCTGAATTTTGTCTTCTTTACGAATAGCGTTCATAATATTGTATGCAAGCTTCTCATCTAGCAAAACTAAAACAATTTCTTTGGAAGTATCGCCAAGCCCCAAAGCAGCTAGAATTGAGTTGGAAGCAGTACCCTTAGCAGGAATAATTGTTCCCCCAGTTGCACCTTCTCTTCTTGCAATGGCAAAGAAACGCTCAGCATGACCACGGTTTACAATAGCAACCAAAAGATTATTTTTCAGAACTAACACTCTTTGCCTCCTTTTTTGCTTTATTTTCTTTAATCTTGAAGATAATACCTAAGATTTGAATTGCAATAAGTGGTGAAATTGCAATCAGACCAACTAGGCCAAAGCCCAACTCAGCTGATCCAGACACGCCCAACGCAAACGACAGCAAAAATGTGGTACTCATAGGGCCACTTGCAACACCGCCTGAGTCAAATGCAATACCAGTAAACAACGGGGGAGAAAATAGTGTCAAAACCAAAGCAAGCCCAACGCCAATGAACACAAACCAAAGATAGTTGATTTGGAACATGATTCTCACCATGGCCAAGGCAACTGCACTGGCAACACCAATGCACAAGAAACCCATAACAAGAGAGCCTTTGATTCTACCAGCAGTAACAGTCTCAACCTGATTCTTCAAAACCCACACGGCAGGCTCTGCGCACACGACAATACCACCCAGCACCAACGCCAATGGGATTATAATCCAAGGATGTTCAGCCGATATCACTTGCCCAAGCTGTCTGCCAACGCTCACAAAACCATAATCAACACCAGTTAAGAATATAACAATACCAATAAAGCTATAGATAATACCAAAAATAATCTTTCTGAACTTTACAGCAGGAAAGTGCAACAAAACAAACTGAAGTATGATGATGATTAGTGCAAGAGGTCCAAATCCCATTGCAGTAGACTCAATTTTCTCAACCAAAATACCCCAGAAAGAAAGCACTTCTGTTGTTTCAGAAGACTCAATAGCTCCATTAGCAGAACCACCAGAAAGAATAGCCATAACAGCAACAGCCAAAATAGGACCTATAGAAGCTACACCAGTTAGTCCAAAGCTACTGTCTCCACCTTCTTTTGTAGCAGATGAAACACCTAAACCCAAAGCTAACAAAAATGGAACAGCAAGAGGACCTGTAGTAGCACCACTTGCATCAAATGCAATGGAAGCCATAGATTGGCCAGCAAAACCCACTAACACAAATACTATGAGATAAAATGCAATGAGGACCCATTTAAGTGAATATTGTTTGAAAATTCTCAAAAGACCAATATCTACAAAAATACCCAGGCCCAAAGCAATCATAACAACAAGAAACTGTGGATTGATTGCTGGATTTAAATCATGTACTTGATTAGCAAGAACAGTCACATCTGGCTCAGCAAGAGTGACACAAAAACCAATCACAAAGCCAATGACAAGCATGAGTGATACATTGCGTCTATGAGCAAGCACAGAGCCTAGTTTTTCTCCAATTGGAACCATTCCAATGTCCGTACCAGCCAAAAATAGAGAAAGGCCAAGTACTAGAAGAACAGCACCAAAGAGAAAAGGCAAAAGACTTTCACCAAGAGGTGCAATGGTGAAATTGAGAATCAACACAACCCCAACAATGGGGAGAACAGAGGTTAGGGTTTCCTTGAGCTTACCAAAAAAATCCATTACAGTTCCTCACTATTTTTTTAAATTTTTATAATCTGCTTCAATCTCGCTTAACATATCTAAAGTCTTGTCTGCAGAGTTATTAGAAGCTTTTTTCTCAGTACTAGGCTTTGGTGCTCCAAAAGCTCCTTCAAGGCCATTTACAAAAGCAAGTTTTCCAGGTTTCTTTGGAAAATCAGGTTTTGCTACATTTGCATGAGCACGAACTTTAAGCTCTGCTTTATAAATGCGTTTATACGAACCAGAACCCTGCTCATAAAGAGAATCAGCAGCGTTTTTCTTTGAATAATAGTAATTCTTATTCTTACTGCTATAATAGCCACCATAACCATAATAGCCAGAAGAACCAATTCCATGAGCACTATGGTTGCTTGGAATAACACCATAGAAAATACAACCAAGAATAGGAACCTGTAAGAAGGGAAGACTCTGTTTAAAGCCGTAAAGCGAATTCTTTGTAGAAACGCCAGCTCTAACATCCAAAACAAAACCATCCAAATTCTTTGCTAGGTTAGTAAATTCAGATCCATAAGAAAGAGGTGGAGAATCAATGAGAATGTAATCATAAACTCTTCTAAGTTTCTTCAAAACATCCGAGAATTCTGAAGAATTATATAGAGCATTAGGATTTCGTGTACCACGACCACAAGGAAGAATATGCAAATTAGGCAAGTCACTGAGAGGTTGTAGAATACATTGCTCAAGTGGAGTTCCTACCACAACAGCATCAACAAGACCAAGCTTAGAGTGTTTCAGATTGAAAAATTCCTCAATTGCAGGTTTACGGAAGTCAGAATCAATAATCAACACTTTTTTGCCAACCATAGCATAAGAAGCAGCCACGTTACATACAACAGAAGTTTTTCCCTCGTTCATCTCTGTAGAGTTGATTGAAAGAATCTGCACCTTCTTTGGAGTAGAATATACAATGTTATTTGCAATTGAAACAAAACGTTCTGCAAACATTGATCCCGGCGAGTTATACACAACCAAGCCCGGAACCTCTTTTTTTACTTTTGATAGATTCTTCAAATAATAAGTCCATCCAAGCAAAGGAATTGAATTTCCCAAAACTTGCTTAATGTCGTCTTCATCCTGAACGCTATTGTCTACCATAGCTAGCAAGATTACAAATAGAACGCCCACAACAGCTCCACCCAAAACGCCAATGGCCAAAACCATTACCTTCTTAGGCTTTACAGGGGCAATTGGAAGCTCAGCTTCATCCACCACGGTCACATTTCCAACCACGGCAGCCTCAAGCATCTTGGCCTCTTCCAGCATCTCACGCAACTTCAGCAAGAGAGACTCATATATTTGCACATCCCTTTGCAATTCCTGCAACTTTCTTTCCAGCAAAGGATATTCAGACAGCTCCTCATTTGCCAGCTCCTCCATATCCTCCAATACCGATATTCTTGCATCTACACACAAATAATCAGTCACAGCTTTAGAATAAGTAGCAGAAGAGGTACTGCTCAATGAGTTTACAATCTCCAAAATACTCTTTTCTTTAGCAGAAAGAGCACTTTCCAGAACATAAACACGAGAAGTATTAGCGTTATCATCCAAATTGGCATACATGATAAGCTCAGTGTCATTGGATTTATACTCTTCCAAGAGAGCTTTTATTTGTTCATTGGAAGCAACTTCATCTAAAGAAGGAAGCCCTTCAATAGCAACGTACAAATCATTGATAATGCTTTGATCTTCAATTAACTGAAGCTTAAGCGGTTCTGTCATCATCTGATAAGAAGCAATGCTCTTTGTAAGAATGGAGCTCTTCTCTGTCATTTGAATAACACCACTAGTTTCTCTATAGGCGGCAAGCTCGTCACTAGCAGTATCCAAGAGAGCTTCAGTAATAGGAATTTGTTGCTCTAAAAATTCACGTTGAGCACTCTTTGAGTTTCTTGCAATTCCAGAGAGCAATGAAGAATAAGAACTAGCAATTGCATTGGCATAATCAGCACAAAACTGCGGATTTTGGTCAGTTACTGTAATTGAAACAACCTTGGTACTATTAACAGTTGAGACAGAAACCTTATTTGCAAGATTTACCTTTGACCAGTCTTTTTGAGAGTATAAAACACCATCAGCGTCCATATATTTATCAAGATCTAGCAGAGATAGAGCATCATTTAATGTTTTATTAGATGTAACCAACTGAACTTCTGTAGCAATATTAGTTGTAGAAGAACTAGAGGAAAGCAAACTTTCAATAGAAGTAGCATTGGAAGAGATAGGATCAACCAAAGCTGTAGCGGTAGATTCGTATATTGGAACCGTCACAAATAGGTATGCAATAGCAGCACCTAAAGCAAGAACAGTAAAAAGAATAACTAAACCAATTTTATGCTTAACTATAGAAACCAACTGCAGAAGTGAAATTTCTTGGACATCATTTCCAAGACTCTTATTATCAACAACGTTATTTACCTGTTCACTCATAATTCACTCCGCTCTATTTTGTTAAGTTAATAATATTTGTAATAAGCGTCAAAGTTGTAGACACTAAAAGTATAAAACTATATGCAACCGATACATCTGAACTAAATGTACTTCTAGCAACTGTAATTGTACTTTTTGCATCAACAGTTTGAACATTCTTAATTCTCTTCCCATCTTTATCAAAAACATTTACTTCTTTGTCAGCTCTTGCATTTGACGAATATCCACCAGCCAAATTGATGTAATACTCTATTGTTCTGTCTGGAACATAAGCGTAATTACCTGGATTGTTAACAGCGCCGTTGACAGTAACAAAAAGCTGTGAGAACGGAATAACAACAGTATCGCCTTGCTGTAGTTCAAGATCTCCCTTTCCATCAGAAGTGAGAATCTCTTGGCCGTTCACAGAAATCTTTTGACCATCACGAATTATATAAATTCCGTCTGTATCACTAGTAGATGCAAGCATGCTGGAAATATTTTTGATAAGTTGCTGAACTGTCTCACCCGGAACAAAGCTATACAAAACCTTGTTAGCCAAGGAAGTTGAAATTGAGTTGCCTCCTGCTGCCGATATTGCTCCAGTGATTGTTACATAAGGCATTGCTTGGTTTGATGAAGCAACAGAAATTGCATCTCCATCTTTAAGCTCGTATTCTACCCAATCTGAAGCAAGTGTAACTGCAATGTAGGAACCATTGTCATAGTTTGTAACTGTTATGGAACTTGTATCTGCATAATTAAGTAGGCCATCACAGTAGTTATCAATCAAATTTCCTAATGTCTCTCCCTGAAGAGGCTGATAAACACCTTCTTTTTTTACTGCTCCACTTATGCTAACAGTTTTTTCTGCTTTCAAGAACTTGACTTCGCAGCCCGGCTCAAGCAATGGATTTTCTTCTGCCACACCTTTTCTGAGTGCCTTATATAAATCATAAGTTTTTGTCTGTCCGTTACTAAATGTGATTTGAACTTCTCTAGTTGAAGCATAGCCGTCAGCAAGATATGCCAAGTCAGATAATTTGCTTAACCCCCAAGCTGTAACTTGCGTGCTATAAAACACTTCACCGGAAACCTTTACAGAAAAGAGTCCACAACCAACCAATGTCAACTGTGGAGATGAATATGGGTAATATGTAGAAACTAGCTCTTCAACGCCAGTCTTAAATTCGCTAAATGTCATCCCTTTTGCATCAATAGTTCCAATTGAGGGGATGGAAACTTTGCAAAGACTATCGGCCTGGAGGGAGAGGGTGATGTAATTCTTGCCATCAGAATAAACTAACGTGAATGAATCTCCAGGGGTGACCGGATATGAGACATCTCCCAAAGCCAAGAGGACTGGGTTGGAGGGAATTTCAAGCGTTGTTTTAGATAGCCCTAATTGTGAGTTATACGAATAGTCCACGTCATTTGGATAAAGTGGAGATTGCACAAATAACCCGTCTGCAAAAACTTGGGCGCATGCAAATCCCAAGACAAAAACTATAAGCAAGGCGCAAAGACGCCAATTTCTTTCCATTTACCAACCTCCAGAGATTGTTGTTATCCTATCATTTTAGTGAATATTTTAAGCCTATACAATATTAGCATTAGTATTAGCACTCTTTTTACTGTGCTTGTAGAAAGGAGTCTTTACCAGAACAGCCTTCTTGGGCTTTCCATGAATGAGAATTTCTATTGTATCTCCAAATTTCAGGCCAGTTTTACGCTCCATGAGCGCATATCCCACAAACTTATCCAGCGTAGGGCTCTTGCAACCGCTTGTCACATATCCAACTTCACGGCCATCTACCAAAACCGGATAGTTATTGCGCGCCACCCCGCCATCAACCATTTCAAAACCACGTAAAGAACGCGGAATTCCTTCTTCCTGTTGCTTAATTAGGGCCGCTTTTCCAATAAAATCTGCATTCTTGTCCAGCTTTACAAACGTGCCCAAGTTAGCTTCAAGTGGTGTTATACAGTCCGATATCTCATGGCCATACAATGGTAGTTTGGCTTCAAGTCTCAAAATGTCTCTAGCTCCAAGGCCACAAGGTTGAACACCCATTTCGTAAAAAGCATTCCAAAGTTCTGGACCATCTTCAGCAGCACAATAAATCTCAAATCCGTCCTCCCCTGTGTATCCAGTTCTACCAACAATGCACTTCTTTCCAAGAATCTCAGAGGTGAAATCAAGACCAAAGAAACCAAGCTCTCTTGCATTTGGAATTAGCTTACTTACATAGTCAACAGCAGTAGGTCCCTGGACAGCAATCTGTGCCGTTTTAGCACTCAAATCTGTAACCTTTACACTATTTTTTCCATCATCAGTGGGTTTATGGGCCATTATCCATGCTAAATCCTTCTCTACGTTAGAGGCATTCATGACAACAAAAAAGAGATCATCTTTAAGGCAGTAAAGAATCAAATCATCAACGCAGGTACCATTCTCATAACACATGATTGCATACAGTGCTCTTCCAACAGGTTGAGTTGAAACATCGTTCGTTACAAGGCTATCCAAAAAGGCTCTTGCTCCTGGGCCTTCTACCAAACACTCTCCCATGTGAGAAACATCAAACATACCAGCTGATGTTCTAACAGCATTATGTTCTGCAATTATTCCTGTTTTAAAGTTAACTGGAAGATCCCAGCCTCCAAAATCAATAAGTTTAATTCCTTCGTAATCTTTATAAGCTTTATAGATAGGTGTTGTATGCACTTCTTTCCTCCGTTTTTATAGAGTTTATATCCATAAAATTCTACTTTCAACAATTCTAAACAGATTTAACAAAAATTTTGTATTAATAAGTGGAGGCATTTTATGCGTAAAAAAAATTTAATTCTTCTATTGTTTTCATTGTCGTTGCCACTTCTGTTATCTTTTTCATGTCAACTAAATCCAAATGACAATTCTGTTAATTTAGACTCTTCAATCTGCATTGCAAGCTGGAATGTTCAAAATCTTTTTGATGATATTGATGACGGCACTGAATATAGTGAATATCTTAGCTCCAACGGATGGAACTCTAAAGGTTATAATCTTAGACTTTCAAACACGGCTCAGGTTTTAAATTATCTACCTAAGGCTAAAGACTACATTATAGTTCTCAACGAGATTGAAAACACTAATGTGATTGAAGGACTTCTATCTCAAAAAAAACTTAGGTCAAAAAAACTTTCTTGGTATGCTTTTGCAACAGCTTCTTCCGGTTCCGTTGGAACGGCAGTTGTAAGCTCTTTGGAAATTGTTGGAGCAAAAGTTCACAAGACAGATAATAGCCTAAGACCAATACTTGAAGTAGAAATTAACACTAATAGTGGCAAACTGTACCTTCTTTCGCTACATTTAAAGTCAAATATCGGCGGAGAAACTGAGACTGCACCAATGCGCTTAAAAGCTGCCCAAGTAGCTATGCAAGTGGCTTCTGAACTTAAGAGCAACAACCCTGGATGCCTTATTCTTGTATGTGGAGACTTTAATGAAGATTGCTGGGCAGACAATACTATGACTCGTTTAACTTCTGTTTCTGCTCCTCTTAGGGTTTCTGGCTCCTTTTCTAACGGATTATGGTACTGTCCTTGGCTAGATACTAGCCAAAATATGTGGCCAAATGGCTCGTATTATTATCAAGACCACTGGAAATGCTATGACAATATTCTCATTTCCCAAGAAGGCAAAGATGGAGCAGGCTTAGAATTCAAGAAGGCTGGCGTGATTTTTCAGGGGATACTACGAACAAGCGACGACAAGCCCCACGCTTGGCAGCCTTCCTTACTAAAGGGTGTTTCTGACCATTTGCCAGTGTGGGCACTCATAAACTAAGAAAACTGTCATAGTTATCACTTGTAATTGTCTCAATCTGAGCCCCTGGATACCTGTTGGTAAAGGCTTTAGACACTCTGCTTTTCTTTGTTGGATTATACTTAAATTCATACGCAGAAAGAGTAGTCCCCTTTGCCTCAATGTAATCAACCTCCATTTGATCTATGGTTCGCCAAAAGTAAGGAAGACCATCTGCTTTGGAATAGAGATTTTTCTTCTGTCTTTCACTTACAAGATAGTTCTCAAATAGAACGCCAATATCACTTCTTTGTGGTAATGGCGTAAAATCCTTGAGAATAGAGTTTCTAATTCCATTATCCCAAAAGTAATACTTACATGCCTTTTTAAGTTCATTTCTTTGATTTGTGGAATATGATGTTAAAGGAAATATTATGAATGCCTGGACAAGAAGTTGAATATAAGACTCTATAAGTGTTCTAGACACTCCTAAAAGTGAGGATATTTCATTTATAGAAACCTCACTTCCACACTGGAGAGCAAGTGCTTTCAAAAGTTTTTCCAATACTTGTGGTTTGCGTATTCCTTCGTATTGAAATAAATCCTTATAGAGGTAGCTATCACTTATGAGATTAAGTGTTTCTTTCATATTATTTCCACTTGTTACCACCTCTGGATAGCTTCCATATAGGAGTCTGAGTTCAAGATTCTTTCTCTCTTCAACATAACCGTAATAATCTTTCAATTCCTGATATGACAGAGGCAACAACTTATACTCGAACTTGCGTCCTGTTAGAGGTTCTTCAAAAAGAGAAACAAGCTTAAATGAAGATG
>CAVEGR010000124.1:0-2838 GCA_963615565.1 Phocaeicola massiliensis
GCATAAGAAGTATTAATATCTAGGCCTCTAACGGCATATGCTGTAAGTAATACTGGAGGTTTAGAAGCTATTTCTCTACCTACAAGAACCTTCTGAATATTACCACCAGACATTCTTCTTACAGGGAATGCAGTAGATGGAGTAACAACCTCAAGTTCTTCCCAAACATGAGTTGCCAAATCTTCAGGATCTTTTTTGTTTACAAAAATACCTTTACCTTTGTTCCATGAACGAAGCATCATATTGCCAGTCATTCCCATAGAACCAACAAGACCCATACCAAGTCTATCCTCTGGAACAAAGCCCATACCAACACCAACTTTTCTAATTTGCATTGGAGCAAGCCCAACCAGCTCAACATCCTTGTCAGTGCCTTTGAATTTGATAGATCCTTCTTTAATAGGATAGAGGCCCGATATTGATTCCAGAAGTTCCTTCTGTCCTGAACCAGCAATACCTGCAATACCAAGAATTTCGCCAGTTTTAGCTGTAAAGCAAACATTATCGAGCTTTGTAATACCTTCACCATCAACAACTGTAAGGCCTTCAATGACAAGTTTATCTTGCGGATTGCTGTATTTTGGACGGTCAATGTTAAGTTTTACAGCACGTCCAACCATCATATCTGTTAAAGATTGTGCAGTTGACTCCTTTGTGTTAACTGTGCCAATGTATTTGCCTTTACGGAGAATAGCAACTTCATCAGAAACATCCAAAACCTCGGCAAGCTTATGAGTAATAAGGACTATAGCTTTATTATCGGCCTTCATATTGCGAAGAACTGCAAATAACTTATCCGTTTCCTGCGGAGTCAAAACAGCTGTTGGCTCGTCTAGAATAAGAGTTTCTGCCCCACGGTAAAGAACCTTGACAATTTCTACCGTCTGCTTTTGTGAAACAGACATATCATAGATTTTCATTTTAGGGTCAATATCAAAACCGTAGCGGTCGCAGATCTCTTTGACCTTGTCGTTGACGGCTGCAAGGTTCATTTTACCTTCATCTAGACCTAAAATGATGTTCTGAGCTGCTGTAAAGACATCAACAAGATGATAATGCTGGTGAATCATTCCAATTCCCAAATCATAAGCATCTTTTGGTGATCTAATTGTTACAGGCTTACCATCTTTGAATATTTGTCCTGAATCTGGCTGATAAATACCGGAAAGCATGTTCATAAGTGTTGTCTTTCCACTACCGTTTTCACCAAGCAGACAAAGTATTTCACCTCTGTTAATAGAAAGGTTAATGTCATCGTTAGCGACAACTTTACCAAAAGTTTTGGTGATTCCTTTCAATTCAATTGCACACTTGTTTTGCACTTTTGTGTCCTGCCCTTATTTAAGGTTTATCATTATTTATACTATCACAAATGAACAGTTTCGCAAGAAAAAATGCAACAAATGGCAACAGAATTTCACAAAATCATACTTATCAAATTTTAAGCTTAGACCAAATTTGTTGAAAAATTTCCTCTCGAGAACCAGAACCATCAATTCTAAGGAGCATGCAATCTTTTGGAAGAGAGGAGAATACTTTTTCATAGTTTTCATGAACTTTTTTCTGATATTCGCCTTTTTCATAGATTTCTTTGGCTTCTCCACGAGAATCAATACGGCTAATGCAGTCCTCAACAGGCGTATCTATATATATAACTATCTCTGGATATGGGAATTGCGAGTTCAATTCTTCTATGCGAGAATATTCAAAACCGATACTTTGATAAGCTAACGAAGAAAAAAGATATCTATCTGAGATTACAATATCACCATTCTTAATGTGAGAAATAATGCCATATTCTGGATTGTTTAAGTGATTATCTCGGTCTGCAGCAAAGAGATAGGCAACTGTTGATTGTGGAACCTTGATTTCTCCACTTAACACTTTACGCAGAAATTTTCCTGTCTCATACTTTGTTGGCTCACAAGTACAATGAACATTAATTCCTTTATCTAAAAGAGCTTGCTCTATATTTCTAAGTTGAGTTGTGGTACCAGCTCCGTCAAGTCCTTCAAGGACCCAAAAGCCTTTTTGAATAACTGGCATTGTTTTTCTCCTAAAACTTCAATTACGATATTACACATAAAACACACATAATATCAATTGAGCCAAAGGTGTCGAATGAGTATAATTGGCTAGATGAAGTTTCGTGTTACCGCGTTCTCAATAATTGTCTCATTGCTTATTTGTGTCTGTGCACTGGCTTTAGTTTTCACTTTAAGCCTTGCAAAAATTGGCTATGATAAACTTGATGATTTAATGCTAAACTTAATGTCTTTTGGAGAAAGCGGCATTACCATCAAAGTAGGGGAAATGGATGGAACACTAGCAAAAGCCCTTGTTTTGAATGATATTGAAGTTTCTTATTTAGATAAAACGCTAGCAATCATTGATGAAACAAAGTTATCCATTGGCCTTTTTGACATTATAAAGCTTGGTTTAGGTTGGAATTCTCCAGATATCAACATAACCGTTTCCAACGCAAAACTATTAGTTGATGATGATGTAGTTTCGCTTTTAAATAATTTCACAAAGAAATCAAATAAGACATCTGGTTCTTCTTCATACTCTTCTATTAATCTACCAAATGTAAATTTAAACATTCAGTTATCTAACGCAAGTGTTGATATGGCTTATAGTGAAATCCAAAGCCATGTGACAAATATTAATGCTTCTTCTAATGTAAAACTGAAAAACAATCAGATTGTATTTGAAGATGCAAACTTAAACATTCCTACACTTATGGCAACGTTACCAGCAGACCAAGTAGCAAAAGCAAACGATATTCGTCTTTCTATAGATGAAAATTTTGAAATTACTGCTTCTTTAGATGATGCT
>CAVEGR010000125.1:0-3630 GCA_963615565.1 Phocaeicola massiliensis
AAACTGAAATAATACTTTGTGTATTATGAAGTTAGAAGAAATGCTCTTTTAGCCGGAAAGGCAAAGCCAAGATTCATGAAGGCAGTTTTGCAAAAACCTCTAATAACTAGTTTTGTTGATATGAATATTTCTCTTCTGTGGGACGTGCAAGTATGACTGAATATTTTTTGCTTCTAATAGGTGCCATTATTAAAGAGAGACCTAAGATGAGAATGCCAAGTTCAGAGCTTGCAGAATGCTGTTCATTGAAATAATCAGTTATTTCTAGGTTAGAAGAAATGAGGAGAAGGGCCAAAGACGTCTTATGTTGGAAATTGGAGCTGTAGAGCCAGACAAAGGTGTTGTAGAATCAATTTTTGAGTCTATTTGAAGCAAAACTCTTTTCTAGAATCAATTTTTGAGTCTATTTGAAGCAAAACTTTTTTCTAGAATCAATTTTTGGATTTATAGAACTCTAGAACTTTGGAATTGGCTAACTTGGCAGGTCTTTCTCATATTTCAGATACATGTCAACGTCCATTTGCATACTTCCTCAAAGCAATATTTAGTAAAGCATGATACATAATCTAAAAAATGCAAGCCCAAAAGTTAAAAAATCATTGAAAGTATCAATTTTCTTTCAGTTCTGAACTTGCTTTATTTTCTACTGTAGCTAAAGTTAACTCTATTTTGATTCGTAAGTCCTACCAACTGGACCTCCAGATGTTTTTGCAAAACCTCTAAAAAATGAAAGATAAAATTGTTAACACAATGGCTGTTGCAAGTGGAACCGTTATAGTGTCTCGGCCTTCTTTTGAAATAAGCTCGGTAACTGAAGAGACGGGAGCTGCGAGTAAAGGATAGAAAACACATTGGTACCATTGAAAGCCCTTACAAAGAAGCATTCCTATTAGACCAGAGAGAAACGCAAAACTTGCCATTGCAATAGAGCCTTCTTTGGTTTTGTGAGAATCTGCATGAGGAAGTGTAGCTGGGCGTTTTCCAAATCTTTTTCCAAACAATGCAGCAGCCGCGTCTCCAACACCCCACATAAGGGTGGATACTATTGCAATATAGGCTTTGTCAAAAATTCCCCAAGAAATGGATATTAAAATTGCATACATAATGAAGAGTTGCAAAAGACTTTTCTTTACTTCACCAGGTTTTTTTTGAACAAATAGATTGCTATACCATTTATAATTTTCCAGTAAGCAGAGTAATGGATAAATCACAGCCGCAAATAGTAAAGCTGTAATTGTAGCTACATACCAAAAAGGGGCTTCTAATGTCATTTCAACTAGGCTGGAAAATGCTACTAGATGCAACAGTTTTCTAAAAACATAGCTTGGAATTTTTTTGAACAATATATAAACAACAACTAAAATAGCAGCCTCAAAGAAGACATACTCACAAAATTCTAGGGCACAAGTAGCAATTTGGGATATTAAAGTGCTATGTGAAATAAATTCCCAGTAATTTAAACAAATCATGGTTGCACCCAAGATTGTAAGCACAAAACCTGTTGCTAAACATACAGTCTTGTTGTTAACGCGGTTTGCAAATTGTGCAGATATTAATGATGATACTGTAGCAACAATAATGCATATTACTAGGGCATCCCAGCGTTCAGTTAGAATAGTTGGTTCAATGATAATATGGCTTATTGAGGCAATAAGAGCAGTAAAAGTCATGATAAAGGTGCTTGTTCCTACTGCACTTTTTAAGTCCATTCCAAGAAAAGCTGTGAATACTACAAGCATCATCATGCCACCACCTGTTCCTACAAAGCCAGTTCCAAAACCAATAGTTAGCCCAAAGAACAGAGAAATGGCAATGCCTTTCCAGTTTAGTTTTTCGTCTTTTCCAGTTGTCTTTTCTCGTTGAGTGTCAGGTTTTATGAGAAATCTGATTCCTATGAAAAAAGTCAGAAACAGCGAAAAATTTCCCAATACTACATTTCCTGCATGAAATGCAACAATGCTACCAATAATACACATTGAGATAATGCATAAGAACATTATCCATCCACGTTTTAAATTAATATTTTTATGTTTCCAATAAACAGCTGTTGTTACTGCACTACCTAGAATATCGGAAGCTAATGCAATTGCTGTTGCTTGATAAACTCCTGCTTTACCAGAAAAAGAAGGGCACAATACAATTAGAATTGGAACCATAACTGTTGCAGCTGAAAGCCCAGCAAGACCTGTTCCCACTCCTGCTCCTAGAGCTGCAAGCACATACCAAAAATATTCCACTTTGGACCCTCCTTGTTTCTTCTTTTCATAACGTACATTCAAGAATATTGTAAAAACTTTAGAAATGTACAGATTAGTTTGATATGGTTCCTAATTGACATGTTATATCTTTTTGCACAATAGTTATGTATGGACGAATTAGAAGCACGAATATTAGAGGAAGGCAAGGTACTTCCAGGAAACATTATCAAGGTTGGTTCTTTTCTAAATCATAAAATTGATACCATCTTGATGTCGCATTTGGCTCAAGAATTCAAAAAATATTTTGACATCAGCAAAATTTCTCTTATTCTCACGGCGGAGGCTAGTGGTATAGCAATTGCTACTATTTGTTCTTACATGTATGGTGTTCCAATGATTTTTGCAAAGAAGGCTAAAAGCGACAACATAGAAGGTGGTCTAATTTGTAGTCAAATTCATTCCTACACTTATAACAAAAATGTAACCCTTATTGTTGAGTCCGGATTAATTAAACCTACAGATAATGTATTAATAATTGATGATTTTCTCGCAAAGGGTGAAGCTTTAAGAGGAATAATTGATATTGTCAATCAGGCAGGTGCTCATCTTGAAGGTATTGGTATAGTAGTTGAAAAAGGTTTTCAGGGTGGTGGCGATAAAATTAGAAGTGCTGGATATAATTTAAAGTCTCTTGCAATTATTGATTCCATTGAGAATGGAGTCATTAAATTTAGAAAACAGGCATAATAATAGAGGTTTTTGTGAAAGCCTCAATAGGAAGCAAGAATGAGTCAGATTATAAAAAATGAGAATATCAAGATGGATAAAGTCCTTGTTTTGGACTTTGGAGGCCAATATAACCAACTAATTGCTAGACGCGTGAGAGAGATGAATGTTTATTGTGAGGTTCACCCTTTCAATTGGCCTATTGAAGAAATTAAAGCCTATAATCCAAAGGCAATTATCTTTACTGGTGGCCCATCTAGTGTATACAATGATGGCTCTCCAAGGCCAGATGCTAGTATTTTTTCACTTAATATTCCAATTTTAGGCATTTGTTATGGTGCTCAAATCATGGCGTACTCTCTTGGCGGTGAAGTGGTTCCTGCTCCTTCTGTTGCTTCAAGAGAGTATGGAAGAACCGAGACAAGTTTTGATAACAAATCTTTAATTTTCAAAGATCTTCCATCTTCCGATATTGTCTGGATGAGTCATGGAGACAGTGTTCAAAGATTGCCAGAAGGATTTAGACCTTCTGCAAAAACTCCAGCATGTCCTTACGCTGCATTTGAGAATCCAGAAAAGAAACTTTATGCGGTTCAATTTCATCCAGAAGTAAATCATACTGTACACGGATTTGAAATTTTGAAGGCATTTGTGTTAGATGTTGCAAAAGTTTCTCCTACGTGGACTATGACAAATTTCATGAAAA
>CAVEGR010000126.1:0-3611 GCA_963615565.1 Phocaeicola massiliensis
GCTTTGACCTAAAGGAAGTGTTTAGGTACATTAACGGTGGAATTTCTACTATTGGTATGGAAACCAAAAGTGATGTAGTTAAGACCATTGATGCTTATGTTCAAGAGTTCAATTCCAACAATACTTGGAGGGAAGGTGCTATGTCATTAGCAATGTTACTGCAAGACCACTACTATGACGGAAAAGAAGAAGGTAGAGCTGAAGGGATGGCTGAAGGTAGAGCTGAAGGGATGGCTGAAGCTGAAGCAAAAGCAAAGGAAAAGGAGGCTTGCTCAGTTAAAGCTTTATATGCAAAGAAAATCCCTCTTGAGACTATTGCAGAATGTATGAATTTAAGCATTGAAGAGGTAAACAGAATCATATCTGCAAAATAGTTAAAAAACAGAAAAAGTTGTACATAAACAACCTATCTTGGCCGTTTTATGTACACATATGTACATAGAAGACTATTTTTTCTTCATTTATGTACAACAAATAAAAAACACGTTATCCAAAGATATAGAAGAGCACCCTCTGGTATGGGGCCCAGAGGGTGCAAATCAAAATTTATGTGCTCTGCCCATGGGTGGCAGGAAACACCTGCTGTCTGTCCGCTTAGGTTTATACATTTACGGCAAATCACTAACTACTGAAAGCCTCTAGATCTAGGTCGTAAAACGCATAAGAACTTTCAACGTATTTGCCATTACCACCATAGACAGTAATCCTATCAGAATTACTCCACTGCCCAACATACACATTCTTCCCATCACTCGACTTCATATTCAGTAATGTCAGGGCAGCGCCGACACCATCAGTTCTAACGTACAACATGACATTAGAAAATGGGTCGCCAGAGTTCTTGTCGGTAGTCTCTATAGTAGCTCCATTTATACTGCATGTACCGTTTGAGACATATACAACAAGGTCGCCTTTAAGAGTGTAATTTTTTCCAGAAATTTCTGTATCTCCTTTTTCCATTACCACACCATAAACAGTTCCCCAGAGAGTGGAATCTTTCACAGAAACAGTTGTTTTGGAAACGGTTCCATCGTCATCTCCATTCTGTATCTTAAGAGCTGTATTCACCCCGCTTATTGTACTAGACTCAATAATAATGCTTGTTCCGCCAAAGGATGCAATTGCAGAACCATTTGCAGCGCTATTTTTTATAGTTGATTTATCCAGTGTTGCAGAGGTTCCTTTCTGCAATTCAAGACCGTATTTACAGCCTTCTACCGTAGAATTTGTGATAGCGACAGAACCTGTAACTGTTCCTGATGGTGTTTCCCCTCCAAATTTAATACCGGACTCTGATGAAAGCTGTAATGTCGAGTTAGTTACTACCAGAGAAGCTCCGTTTTCATCATTAACCAAAACTCCATACTTGGCATTTTTTCCATCTGTCATAGTAACTCCATCTAAAGTAAGAGTGCCACCATAAACGAATATACCGTAATAATACCAAACATCGACAGGGACTTCAGCATGGACTAATTTTCCATTCTGTATTTTCACGTTCACATTGATATACCCATCATCACCTATCTGGAGACCATTTTTATTTGCCATTGTCAATGTCTGCTTATTGAGGTCAATGGTCAGGTTTTTATTTAATGCTATTCCTTTATTTAAAGTAACATCCTGTAGGAGGACAATTTCGGCATTATTAGTTACCTTACTAATGATATCTTGGAAGGTTTCATAATAGTATGTGTTTCCAACCTTGGCTGTAGGATATGAAGCTCCATTCGTCTCAGAGTTGCATATCAAACCTAGACCAACAATGTCGCCACTGATTGTAACCTTGTTAGTGTAAGTGCTATCTTTCTGTGTGACCCAAATATGCTTTCCTTTGTAGCCTTCAGCAATTTCAAGAGTGACATTATCAAGCTTAACGTTAGTTGGTCTTTCGTATCCACCATTCGTATATGGAGCATTTCCAATAACAAGTGCAGCAAGAGCTACTTCATTACCAGTTGACCATTTAGTAGCTTCTGAAGTACCTGTTCTGTCTGCATAAGACTTAGTTCCATCTCCAGTAGCTTTAATTGTAGAATCTGAGATTTCTACTACATTTGTTCCTGTTCCACGGAGAATTACACCTTGTCTCTGACCACTGATAGTAGAACCTGTAATTTTTACTGAACTTGGAACATTCACAAGAAGACCTGTATTGTCTTGGTTATCACTTGATGTCTCAATACTGCTGTTTGTTATTGTTATATTAGCAAATGTCTTATCTGCCGGCTGAGTTGCATTTGTTCCAACACCATAAGTATACTTACCCTTCAATGTACTGTCGCTTATCTCAACTGTAGCAGGGTTAGCTTGGTTAATGAGGAAAACCCCACAACTTGCATATGCATTAACATTTACCTTCTCCAGTTTCAAAACAGCATTGTTTCCAACAGCAAAAACATCATTAATGTTTGTATCGCTCTTTCCAGCCGTCTCTATATTTCCATTCTTGAAAGCAACAGTGTACTCGCTATCCTTTGAACTGAGTGTAAAGACATTTGTTTTTGCACTAAAGCTATTAACAGTTACAGTCTTGTTATTCAATTCAATTGTCAGGTTCTTATTAATTGTAAGAGCTTCTGAAAGAGTTACGCTACTTAACAAGGAAATGGTATCCCCATCCTTAGCACCCTCCACTGCATCTGCAAATGTTGCATAGTAAGTGCTGTTGATTCTGGCAACTTGTGGTTTGTAAACGATTTCCCCTGTTTCTGATGTTGTCTTTGCACCGCTGACAAATTCTGTCTGTTTCTCGTTTACACCAGTGACACTCAAGCTTCCTGAGCTTACATAAATGAGGTTGTCACCACTACCTGTAACAGTATTTTTACCCAATTCAAGCTTTATACTCTTAGTAAGTGTAACAGGCTTGGACAATGTTACAGACTTCTTAAGTATGACAGTATCACCTTCTTTTGCTGCTTCAAGTGCTGCCTCAAGCGTTGCATAATTTGTTGTTCCAACTATAGCAACTATTGGTGAATATGTTCCATCAATCTTGTCTGCACCTTCAGAGTTAACGCCAGTAATGAATGAACTTTGACCACTTGCTGCACCCGTTACAGTAATTGTTCCACTGTCAACAGTAATTGATTTACCCTCAGTCACTGTAAGAGTCTTGCCGTTCAAGTTAATTGTCAGAGTATTTGTTGAAGAATAATCTTTTTCAAGGTTACCTTCTGCATAAAGAGTAATTGTATCACCATTTCCTGCACCACTAAGAGCATTATCAAATGATGAATAATACTTCTTTTCACCTAAGTAGTTCTTAACCTCTACACCGGTGATGACATTTTCTTGACCTTCTTTTTCATTCTTAACTGTAAGAACCTTGCCTGTAGAAACTGTTATACTTCCAGTTGCACTATCTGCCGTAATAAGTTTCAGCTCCTTACCATTGAGATCAAGGGTGAAGTCTTTGGAAACTGTAATTACTTCAGCAAGATTTAAGTCATAAAGAAGCTTTACTGTGCCATTTTCTGCAACACCAGGATAATTGGAGCTATCAGCAGACTTACCATTTATTGCATCAGAAAGAGAGCTGTATTCTTTTCCCTCAACTTCAGCAACAGGCTTTTTGGTAATAAAGTAAATTGGTGAAGCATGGTAAA
>CAVEGR010000127.1:0-2869 GCA_963615565.1 Phocaeicola massiliensis
GGAAGCTAAAACCACCCATACAGAAGTAAACCATGTTCTTGAAGTTTTCCATATTTTTGAGCCCTTTGGCTTTAGACTTGATGAGGCTTATCTTGGGAAGCAAATTGGTAGCTCTCAAGAAAGATAATATTCACTTAGCATAGTCACGAAAAATATATAATATTCGTGACATCGGCCTTAGATTGCTTTCTAAATTACGCCAAGTGTCCCGAATAATATATAAAATTTGGGATATTTTATCTAACCATCTGTGTGATGACATGACGACATGATTGACGAGATAACCGTTGCTTTTTTTGTGCATCAAGTGATATTCACCTTAAAAACATGGAGACAATTAAATTATCTCGTCACCACAGCTTCAAAATCCCGTCAAATGCATTGATTTATTGACGAGATTTATTATAATGATGACGAGATGAATTTGCCAAAGGAGTTGACGATATGCCTTATCAGGAAAGCGAAACTGTAGAATTAAAGTCTGTAGTTGTGGACGACATTAAAAAGGAAATCATTGCCTTTGCAAACACTGATGGAGGAACGCTGTATATTGGCGTTAAAGATGACGGCGAAGTGATTGGGCTGGCAGACCCGGACGACACAGCGCAGCAAGTCAGCAACATGGTCCGGGATTCCATCAAACCAGATGTCACCATGTTCCTTCACTACAAAACCATTGAGGAAGCCGGAAAGAAAATCATTGAGGTCAATGTTCAGCGTGGCACGGATCGTCCATATTACATCGCCAAAAAAGGAATGCGCCCGGAGGGTGTCTATGTTCGGCAGAGCTATTCCTCTGTCCCGGCCACAGATACCGCCATTCGCCGCATGATCAAGGAAACGGACGGAGACCACTTTGAAACAATGCGCTGTCTTGAGCAGGAACTTACATTCAATGCAACTGAAAAGGAATTTCAATTGCGCAAGGTGGAGTTTGGGCCGCAACAAATGCGCACGCTGAAGTTCGTGGATAACGATGGGTTGTACAGCAATCTAGCATTGCTCCTGTCTGACCAGAATCCCCACACTGTCAAGGTGGCTGTTTTTCAGGGAACCAATCAGATGATTTTCAGGGATCGCCGAGAGTTTGGCGGTTCCCTGATGACGCAGATGAATGAAATCTATGAGTACATCGATTTCCGCAATAAGACACGTGCCACCATTGAAAAGCTCTCACGCATTGATGTTCGGGACTACCCGGTAATTGCTGTCAGAGAGGCACTCTTAAACCTTCTTGTGCACAGGGACTATTCGTTCAGTGCCAGCGCCCTGATCAGCATTTATGATGACCGCATTGAGTTCGTGTCTATTGGCGGTCTTATGCCGGGAATTGACTTGGAGGATATTTTAGCAGGTATCTCTGTGTGCAGAAACCAAAATCTCGCCAATGTATTTTATCGGCTGCATTTGATTGAGGCATACGGTACTGGGCTTACAAAAATCATGGAAACATACGAAGGCACTTCAGTAAAGCCTGTGATTTCCACCACAAAGAACAGCTTTAAAATCACGCTGCCCAACATCAACGCAAAACAGGAGACGAAGGCTGCTCCTGCGCTGGTTGAAAATATTCCGTCTTCCCCCGTTTTGAATCCAGATAGCAATGAACAGCGACTGTTGGCCTATGTCCGGGAACACGGCACCATTACAAGACCAGAGGCCGAGGAACTGCTTGTTATCAGTGCGTCCACCGCTTCCCGATTAATCAAGAAAATGCTCAAGTCTGGTCAGCTTTTGCAGAACGGCAAAGCGAGAGGTATCAAATACACGCTTGCAGAATAATACAAAGAACAATATTCACTGGAGATTCTTTATGAGCAGAAAACTCGTTGCATATTTCTCTGTGTCCGGTACCATCGCCCAGCTCGCAGAAAAGTTTTCGTTTCAAATGCATTACCATCCTTTGCTAGAGGTTATTACAATATAACACATTTTTCTTGGAAAACTGTCTATTTTTAGAGTAACAACAGTTACCTGAATAGGTTCAGTGACACATATAAGTGTTACCTTTTTACACCATATCATTGAATTTATACCCGCCTGAATTTGTACTGAATTTGTATACAACAAAACCAATGACAAAACCCAAAAGAGCAGGACAGAGCCACCCAAGGCCTAAGTCTAAAAATGGAAGAAATTTGCCTGCGAAATCAACAATAACCTGACCGCCTATCATATTGTATAGATTCTTTGGAAGGCTTCTGACTAATTCAACTAAGGAAGCAAACAGGGTCAAAACTGTTGTCCAAAGAAATACAGCTCTATTGTATTCAAAAAACTTACCAAATAAGGATAGCAGAATTAGAGTAATAACTAAGGGGTAGAGAAACATTAATATCGGGATAGCGTAGCTGATAATTGCATTCAGGCCAAAGTTTGCAAACACAAATGAGATTACTCCAAAAATTACAGCCCAAATGCTATATGATGGCCCTTTTGGGAAAAGAGAGCTAAACATTTCTGCACAGCTAGTTATGAGGCCAACGGAGGTCTTAAGACATGCTAACGTGACAGTTGCAGCCAGTATAAATAATCCAACAGACCCCAGATAGTGGTGTGCTATTTGCCCCAATGCAATGCCTCCATTTGCAGAAGTTTCCAAAATGCCCCTACTTTGAGCTCCAACAATTGTGACTGCAATGTAGATTACACCCATGAACAAGCAACTAAAAATGCCAGCTTTAACCGTACTTTTGGCAACTTCGTTGGAATCTGTCACACCCAAGCCCTTGATGACATTTACAACAACAATGCCAAATGCAAGACTTGCCAATGCATCCATTGTGTTGTAGCCCTCTAGGAATCCCGAGAAAAACGGCTGGGTTACATAAGAGCCTTCTGGGACAACAGCCTCAATTGACGTACTTGG
>CAVEGR010000127.1:2879-22584 GCA_963615565.1 Phocaeicola massiliensis
ACAATCATGAGAATGCCAAGGAAAATAAGAAAACTTGGGTTCAATAATTTTCCAACCCACACAAGAATCTTACCCGGTCTCAATGAGAAAAAGAGCGCAAAAACAAAAAAGATAAATGAAAAAACTAAAAGATATAGACTTCCATTGCCACTTTGAGGCAACACTTGTTCAAGGCCAACAGCAAAAGCCGTAGTTGCACATCTTGGAATTGCAAAGAACGGGCCTATGGTTAGATACAGCAGGCAAGTAAGAAACATTGAATATGGCTTTCCAACACGACTAGCCATCTCAAACAGCCCATTTGCACGACTTATCCCCATGGCCGCCACTCCAAGCAATGGCAATCCAACACCAGTTACACACAGCCCGATAATAGCAGGCCAGACATTACTTCCAGCCATTTGTCCCAAATGGACTGGAAATATCAAATTTCCAGCTCCAAAGAAAAGGCCAAACAACATACTGGCAATGTAAATATATTCTTTTGCATGCAATTTCTGCTTCATAATCTCAGCCACCTACTTAGAACTAGTCCAAAATAATTTGAGCCATTCTACTTGTTTTGACAAAAGCAGCTCAAGTCATATCATGCAAAACTGCCAAACCAATGCACAAAGTATTTCTCAATTATAAGGTTTCACATGTTATAATTTATAATCAAACAAAGGGGCTTGCGAGAATATGAATCTAAATGACACTGTTATTGGACTAGAGCTTGGTTCTACAAGAATTAAAGCTGTGATGCTGGACAAAAATCATCAAATAATTGCTCAAGGTGGTTTTGAATGGGAAAACAAACTTGAAGATGGAATATGGACTTACTCCTATGAGCTTGCAATAAAAGGAGTTAAGAGTAGTTTTGCATCCCTAAAAACAGATTTTGAGAAAAAGTACAACCAAATACTTACATCTACAGGTGCATTTGGCATTTCTGCAATGATGCACGGATATATTCCTCTTGATGAAAACTTCAATCCTCTTTGCTCATTTAGAACATGGAGAAATACAATAACAGGAGAAGCTGCCACAAAACTAACAGAACTCTTTAATTTTAATGTACCCCAAAGATGGAGTGTTTCGCATATTTACCAAGCATTTCTCAATAAAGAGACTCATATAGGCAAGATTAAACATCTTATGACCTTGTCATCTTATATCCACTACCTCCTAACAGGAGAAAATGTAATAGGAATTGACGATGCTTCAGGCATGTTTCCAATAGACAGCAAAACACTTAATTACGACAAAACAATGGCTGGAAAATTCAAAAAACTTACAGGCTTTGACGTATACTCTGTTTTCCCAAAAGTTCTTATTGCAGGGCAAGAAGCAGGAAAACTTACAAAAGAAGGAGCTTTTCTTCTAGATGAAACAGGCACTTTTCAAAGTGGAGTCATCTTTGCAGCCCCAGAAGGAGATGCAGGAACTGGAATGGTTGCAACAAATTCTGTAAGACAAGCAACTGGGAACGTCAGTGCCGGAACAAGCGCTTTTGCAATGGTTGTCACGGACAAAAAACTCAATGTTCACAGAGAAATAGATATGGTCACAACCCCTTCTGGGTTACCTGTTGCTATGGTACATTGCAATAACTGTACAACAGACATAAACACTTGGATAAACTTATTTGGTGAATTTGCTAAATGTGCTGGATTTGAAATAGATAAAAACAATCTTTATTCTTTGCTTTATTCAAAAGCACTTGAAGGTTCTGCAGACTGTGGAGGACTTTTGAGTTGCAACTATTATTCAGGAGAAGGAATTACAGATTTTGATAATGGCATACCTATTTTTATTCATAAACCAAATTCAGAAGTACATCTTGCAGACTTTATGAGACTCCACATGATGAGTGCAATGGCAACATTAAAACTTGGAATGGATATTTTAAGAATAGAAAACGTAAAAATAGACAAAATTTACGGCCATGGAGGCTATTTCAAGACTCCTGAGGTTGGACAGAGAATTTTAAGTTCTGCAATTAATGCCTCAGTTTCTGTAATGGAAACAGCAGGAGAAGGAGGCCCTTACGGCATGGCACTTCTTTGTGCCTACCTTATTTGGGGAAAGATTGAAGGAAAACAAATAAGTCTTGAAGATTACTTAGATCAATATGTCTTTAATAAAAGTAAAACCTCAACAGTCATGGCAAGTGATAGCGAGATTGAAGGTTTTGATAAATTTATAGAGAACTACAAAAAGATTCTATCCATTGAAAAAAAGAGCCTAGAGGTTTTCAATTTTTAGAGGTTTTCAATTTTTAGAGGTTTTGCAAAAACCCCTTAAAAAAGCAATCCTATTACTCACAAACAGTACTGGCTAGCTGAACAATCTCATCAACCCGTTTAGAATCAGTTTGTGCTAGAGTAAATTCACTTTGCCTCAGAATACCACCCATGAAAATATGTCCAGGATGGAACTTCATCAAAGAAGCCTCTTCTCTTGGAAGATGGACATGGTATTCTTTTGCCTTAATCTTAGCGCTAAGTTTTTGGAAATTTCTTTCATTTATTCCACAACCAGGCATGATTATTACCCTGTCACCTGCCTTTTGAACAAGACTTTCAAGTAGATCAGCACCTTCTGCAACACTTGCTTCCTGGCCACTTGTCAGAATTCTATCAACCCCTAAATCTATAAGAGTCTCCAGAGAAGCAAAGGCATCACGAGTCATATCGAATGCCCGGTGAAAAGTAACAGACAATGGACGAGCAGCCTCAATAATTTGTGCACTTCTTTTGACATCAATGTCCCCTTCTGGGGTTAAAATACCAAAGACAATGCCATTTGCACCCTCTTCTTTGAAAACTTTAACATCCTCAAGCATTACAGCAAACTCATCATCACTATAACAAAAATCTCCACCCCTAGGTCTAATCATTACATTAATAGGAATACTTGCAAGACGTTTTGCAACTCTAAACGTACCAAGCGAAGGGGTGCAACCTCCCTCAAAAAGGTCACTGCAAAGCTCAACTCTATCTGCCCCACCTTCCTGAGCTCTCAAGACCGATGTTGCGGATTCCAAACAAATTTCAATCAAAGGTTTTTTAGACATATGTCACCCCCCGTACATTCACGATACTAGAGATAGAACTGATGTTCAACAACATAATCAAAAGACAAGAGAGGCCTCTTTTATGTCTAATAGCACCAAATTTTGAATAATATGACCTCTTTTCAATAAAATACTCTTCATTATCCGAGGATTGCACTACTATTAGAAAAACAAATACTTTCGAACTGGAAAGAAATCATTGGATGCTTAGAACATGAAAAAACAAGAACTGTTGACATCCAAGAAAACCTTTCGCACAAAGGTTATGAAGCATTGGCAATTTTATGTCATTGTTGCTCTTCCAGTACTCTATTTTATTGTTTTTCGTTATGTTCCCATGTACGGAATACTTTTAGCCTTTAAACAGCGCTATTCACCAACAAAGGGAATATGGGGAAGTACTTGGGCAAATTATCATGGTTTTGGACAATTTGTAAAGTTTTTCTCAAACCCTTCAGCTCTTAGGACAATGTGGAATACATTTTCAATCAGCATGTATGCTTTGTTTGCTTCAATTCCACTTGCAGTCCTATTAGCAATTTGCCTTAACGAGTGCAGATCAAATGCATGGAGAAAAACAGTTCAACTAGTAACATATGCACCGTATTTTATATCTACTGTTGTTATGGTCTCCATTCTCAACCAATTCCTTGACCCTTCAATGGGAGTCTTTAACGCTGTAAGACGTTTATTTGGTCTAGAATCAATAAACTACATGGGAGAACCAAAGTTATTTAAACATATTTATGTATGGTCAGCTTTATGGCAAAACACAGGTTACAATGCAATCATTTATCTTGCAGCTCTAACCGGAATTAACCCAGACTTATATGAAGCCGCTAGGGTTGATGGTGTCAATAAATGGCAAAAGATATGGCATATAGATTTACCATGCATAAGAACAACAATTATTACAATGTTTATAATGAACATGGGATACGTAATGAGCTTAGGCTTTGAGAAAGTATTCTTAATGCAAAACGCTTTAAACTTGGAAACGTCAGAAATTATGTCTACTTACGTATACAAAATGGGCCTTTTAAGCAGTGACTTTGCATACTCAACCGCAATTGACTTATTAAATTCAGTTATAAATATTATCTTGATTTTTGTATTCAACAAACTCTCAAAAACAGTATCTGAGGAGGGTGGAATATGGTAAGAAATAAAAGCTTACGGCCTAAAGAATTAAGGGCAGACAGAGCATTTTCTATTATTAATAATATATTTCTACTTTTCTGCTTCTTGATTGTATTATATCCCCTCGTTTTCATTTTATCTTGTTCTTTCAGTAACGCTCAAAAGGTTGTGCAAAATAAAGTTTGGCTTTGGCCTGTAGAACCTGATTTGGAAGCATACAAAGCAGTCTTTAAAAATAAAGACATCATGATAGGTTATAAGAACTCATTGCTTTATGTAATAATAGGCACCTTTATTTCTGTTATGCTCACAATGTTCTTAGCCTATCCGCTTTCAAGAAAAGAGTTTTATGGAAGAAACGTTGTTACAACATTTATTCTAATAACAATGCTATTTTCTGGTGGAATGATACCACTGTACCTTGTTGTAAAAAACCTAAAACTTTACAACACAATCTGGGCAATGGTTCTTCCCAATGCAATTACTGTTTGGAACGTAATAATAACCAGAACATATTTAAAAGAGAACATAACAAACGAATTGTATGATGCAGCTCAAATAGACGGATGCTCTGATTTTGCATTCCTTTTTAAGATTGTATTTCCTCTTTCTGGCGCAATTATAGCTGTTTTATCGTTATTCTATGCCGTTTCACAGTGGAATAAATACATGGACGCACTTTTGTATTTACAAGATAAAAGCCTATATCCGCTGCAAATTGTTCTTAGGAACATATTAATCATCAACAGCTCAACACCAAGTATGATGAGTGACGTTGCTGCCGCCGCAAAGTATCAAGGTTTAAGCCAAACTGTTAGATATGCTGTTATTGTTGTTGCCAGTTTACCACTTTTAATTGCATATCCGTTTGTCCAGAAATTCTTTGTAAAGGGCGTCTTAATTGGTTCAGTAAAAGGTTGATAACCTTTCTGTATATTCAAATTTAAAAACTTTAGGAGGTTTTTATGAAAAAAGTAATCGTTCTATTGCTTGTTGCTTTAATGTGCACATCATTTATCTTTGCACAAAGCTCAGCTGAGAAAAAGACTACTGAGGTAAAGTATACGCCAAACGGAACTTACCCAATAGTTGAGGAACCAATTACAGTTGACATCATGGTTGTTCAGGCTCCATGTGTAGAAGATTTCAATACCAATGAATTCTCAAAATACATGGCAGAAAAAACAAATGTTCATGTTAACTTCATCATGGTTCCAGAGCAAACAGCAACTGAAAAACTTGCTCTTACACTTGCATCAGGCGACTACCCAGATGCTTTCCTTGGATTTGGAATTTCAGGTGATCTTGAAGCAACATATGGCTCACAAGAACATCTTTTCCTTCCTTTAAATAAATATTATTCAGAGGAATGGATGCCAAACATGATGAAAGCATTGGATGACTTCCCTGGCTCACAAGGTTATTTGACAAACATTGATGGAAATATCTACTCTCTTCCAAGACTTGAAGGATGCTTCCACTGCTCTAACCAAGCAAAGATGTTTGTATATCAGCCATTCTTAGATGCACTTGGACTTGAAGTTCCAACAACAACAGATGAATTCTATGAAGTTCTTAAAGCAATCAAAACACAGGATCCAAACGGAAACGGAAAGGCAGATGAGATTCCACTTGCAGGTTCAATTGTTGGATGGAGTGACAACCTTGAGAGATATCTTCTTAACGCATTCATCTACTGTGACTTAGTGACAGACATTAACTCAAGTTCAATCAGTGGTCTTGGATTCTTAATGGACGGCGACAAGGTTGATACTATTGTAAACAAAGATGCATACAGAGAAGGTCTTGCTTACATTGCAAAACTCTACAAAGAAGGACTTATTTACAATGGTTCATTCACACAGGATTCCAACCAGCTCACACAACTTGTTGAAAGCTCAAGCGAACCAACTGTAGCATTTGCAACAGGTGGATGGAGAGGCCAGTTTACATCTATTGGTGGAGACCGCTTCAACAACTTCAGAGCAATTGCACCTCTCAAAGGACCTAACGGCGTACAGGAAGCTGCTAACTTCTTCCAGAACCCAAGCGCAGGTGCATTGGTCATTTCTGCAGATTGTGAATATGCCGATGCCATTGTCCGTTACTTTGACTATATGTTCACAGAGCAAGGCTTGCTTGAACAAAGAAACGGCTTTGAAGGCACAGCATGGGAATGGGCAACAGACGGTCAAGTTGGTCTTGATGGAAAGCCTGCAGTATGGCAGCAGCTTACACAGTGGAATGATAAAGACCCACAGAACGTAACTTGGATTCAGGTTCTTTGTGGTTCAATGTCCTATACTCTCAAGAATGGTCTTGCAATGGATCAGATTTCTCAAGATGATCCAGCATACTATCTTTCTGACAACAACGAGAAGACTCTCTATGATGAGACTGCTAATCTTTACAAGCCATATTCACATGACGAACTTCAAGTACCTACTCTCAAATACACAGCAGAAGAAAACGAAAAGTACAACACAATCAGAGTTGAACTTGCAAACTTTATCCGCCAGAGTGCTGTTAAATTTATGGTAGGAACCCTTGATGTAAATAATGATGCAGTATGGAATGACTACGTTGCAAACCTTGAGAAACTTCAACTACAGAGTATTCTCAATCTCATGCAAACAGCATACAACAGACAGTATTCAAAGTAATTGAAAACTGTTAGTTTTTTAGGGACTGTTGTGAAAGTCAAAAGACTGCATGGCAACAGTCCCTTAATTTTTAAAACGGAGAGTATCTATGAAAGACAAACCTAATTTGGTTTATATTCTTGCAGATGACATGGGATATGGAGATGTCTCTGCAAACAATAAACAATGTCCTTTTACTACACAATCATTAGATAAAATGTGCAAACGAGGGATGAATTTCACAGATGCTCATGCTTCATCAGCTGTTTGTACGCCTTCTCGTTACAGTATTCTTACAGGAAGATATAATTGGAGATCAACGCTGAAGTCTTCAGTTGTAGGTGGTTATTCAGAGCCCATTATTTCCCTTGGAAGAAAAACTGTTGCAAATTTTTTAAAAGAACAAGGATATTGGACGTCTTGCATAGGTAAATGGCATTTAGGAATGTCCTTTGCTAAGACTCCTAACTTTGTTGAAACGCCAGATTTTGATGCATGTGATGGAGTAGATTACACAAAACCCATAAAAAGAGGACCAAATTCAAATGGTTTTGACTACTATTACGGAATAAGTGGTTCATTAGACATGCCACCATATGTATACATTGAAAATGACAGATTTACCAAAGTTCCAAATCATATTACTAGCAATACAGGCAAGAAATTTTGGCGAACTGGTCCAACTGCGGAAGACTTTGTACATGAACAAGTGCTTGATAAGCTTACAACTAAAGTGTTAGACGTCATTGAGCAGCACAAAGATGGACCTTTTTTTGTGTACTTTGCTCTACCTGCCCCACATACGCCAATTCTTCCATCCAAGGAATTTCTTGGCAAATCTAAAACAAATGAATATGGAGATTTTGTTTTACATTGCGATTCTGTTGTAGGAAGAATAACAAACAAGCTAAAAGATTTAAATCTTTTAAATAACACAATTGTCATTTTTACATCTGACAACGGATGTTCTCCCATGGCAAACTTTGAAGAACTTAAAGAACACGGACACAATCCAAGCTATATATTCAGAGGCAACAAAGCAGACATTTATGAGGGTGGACATAGAATTCCTCTAATTGTGCAATGGCCAAATGTTATTAAAGCAAACTCCACATGCAACGCCACAGTGTGTCTTTCTGACTTGCTAGCAACCCTATCCAATATCTTAGACTTTAAGATTCCTGACAATGCAGGAGAAGATTCTGTAAGCAATCTTCCTTTATGGAAACAAGAAAAAGCCCAAGTACGTGAGGATTTGGTTCATCAAAGCATTGATGGTTCTCTTTCTATAAGAAAAGGAAAATGGAAGTTAGAGATGTGTCCAGGATCAGGTGGTTGGTCTTACCCTGCACCGGGAAAAGACGACACAAGCAATTTGCCATATTTTCAGTTATATGACCTTGAAAACAATATAGGTGAGACAAAAAATGTCATTTGCGAACATGAAGATGTTTATTTAGAACTTAGAGAGCTTTTGAAAAAGAGAGTTCTTGACGGGCGAAGCACCCCGGGAGCCATTCAAGAAAATGAAGGCCAACATATTTGGGATACAGTTAAATGGATTGAAGACAATCACACTGCTGTAATGTCTCATAATATGACAACGGCTTGTCCCTAATGTAATCTTCTTTTGTTTGACCATTTGAAGAACTCAAAACGTTTCCTTTCTTATCAAGTAAAACAAAACCTGGAATCCAGAACTTTGGAACATCAACCAAATTCATTATTCCAGTTTCTTCTCTGTATTGCATTGGAACATAAGGAAAATCATAATCCCCTTCTTCCAAAAAATCCAACATGTCTTGATCTGAAAGATCTCTAATATGACCTGCAAATATAAATTGTACATTGCCATACATTCGTTTAAACCGTTTGACTGTTTCCTTTAGAGGTTCTTGAAATTCTTTACAATAAGGACACCAGTTTGCCGCATAATAAACAAGATAATAATCAGAATTTAGAGTTACAACATTTCCTTCTTTGTCAAAGCACTTTCCTTCTAGAAGTTGCGAAAAAGTAAGATTGATTTCTTCATTGGACGTATTTTGAACAGAAGAACTGACAGTAGTACAAGAACAAAGAAATAAAAGAGCAAAAACAATAATTAGAATACAGCACTGTGTTTTTTTCATAGTAAAATTATATAACATAATTAATACCACATCTAGAAAAACGTGATAAAATAGGTACATGAAAAAGCACACGTATTCTAGAATACCACCAATGAAAACAGCTCAATTTGTTGCTATGGTTATTGGAATATGCCTTTGTTTTCTTTTGATTGAACAAATATGGTTATTGAATAAAACAGAAAGCGATATTACAGCAAATACACACTCAAATATTAGCCTGTCTGTAGCAATAACAGACAGTTACATAGAACAAGCTATCAAAGTTGGTCAAACTCTTTCCTTAGATTTAAGTGTTTCAAAATTCATATATCAAAGGCCTATAGAATATGGCTCAAATGAAATTCAAACTATGATAGATATATTATGGAAACTTCCAACATCAAAAACTGTAAACCCTATGATTGCAGATGTTTTTATTTATTCAAAAGCCAGTGAATACCTGTTGAATTCTTCCAACCTCTTTTTTGATATTGATAAAATGTATCCGCTTTTCCAATTTCAAGGATATTCAAGCCGTCAATTCAAATCAAGCTTCCTTTCCTCAAAGACATCGGGATTTTTTCCATCAATTACCGCTGTGATAAGTGGCCGTCAGGTTAAGGTTGTGCCATATATTCAGATATTTCCGCTATCAAACCAGGCTGCAAATACTGGAAAGATAATGCTTTTGCTTGATGAAGAATTCCTTTCTTCTCAACTTGGTGCATTAGATTCCACAAAGATTGGATGGTACTCTATAGAAGATCCCAACAATGGGATTATAACAACATCAAATATTGAATATGCCAAATTAAAAGAAATTGCCTCATTACCCAATGGGCAACATAATAATGTTCTAATTAACAATGAAAAATTCTTTATTTCTGTAACTACAAGCACTGTAACTGGACTACGATACGTCTGTGCAATAGCACAAAAAGATTTAATTTCAAAACTATTCCCTTTGTCTTTTATACTTCCACTACTTGTTCTTCTAGTGCTTACTTGTTCTTTTATCTTTAGCTTTAACCATTTTTTTAAAAGTCAAAGAAACTGGAACAAGCTTAAAGCATTAATTGGAAAACCAAAAGAAAATACATCATACGAGTTAATTGCAGACACCATTACTTCTATTCTTAAGGAAGAACAAAATTCAAGCTCAACAACAGAACAAATTCCATTCAAATATGAAACTCTTTTCAGGCGCTATATCTACCAAGTTCAACAGTCCAATGCTGAATTAAATACTCTATTTTCTGAGATTCTTGGACCAAATTGGCAAAACACTGCTAATTACAAACTTATAAAAATTATTATACGAGAAAAAGAAAATCTTACAGATATAGATGATTTGGACTTTTTACGTTTAGTTACAAACAAAGAAGCTCGTGAAATCTTTCATGATAAATTCTTTGACTTTACAGATTATGAGTTTAATTCTTGGCTCTTTGTTTGGGATAACAATGAAACGCTTCTTAATGGAAATATAAAGATTTTCTGGAATAAAATAGTAAAACTAATTCCATTTGACATTTCCATTGCATCTTCAGACACAAAAGTTGATTTACAGGGGCTTTCCCAAGCTCCACTTGAATGTAGTCTAGTAGCAGAAGCAATAAATGACTCAAATCTAAACCGTGTTATGATAAATTACAACACTCTTGCTACACGCACTGATCCATACATCTTTACTGCAGATATGGAAAAAGCATTAACTAATGCCACAAGTTCAAATAACCCTCAAGAAGTTACAACACAATTAAATTCAATTTATACTGAAAATTTTGTAAAAAGAAATTTAAACCCACAAAACAGAACAGCTTTGATTAATAAATTATATATAACGGCTGTTCAATACAATTTAAAAAGAGGAAAGCAAGGAATTCCTCAAAAATTCTCCTCATTCTCAGATGTAAAACAATTTTTCCTTGAAAAAGCTGGGCAAACAATTCCTACTAAAAATGAATTTGAGCAAAATACTACAGATGCAATAGTAGCCTATATTGAAAAGAACTATTCAAATCCTTCGCTAAACCTGTCTGTTGCGGCTACTGATCTTAAAATGAAAGAGAACTACCTCTACCATTTCATAAGTACACGTATTGGAAAAACATTTGCGTCTTATCTTGAGGAGTATAGACTAGATAAGGCTATGCAAATGTTGATAAACAATAAAGATTTATCAATAAATGCTATAGCCTTACAATGTGGATACACAAATCCACAAACTTTTAGACGGGCCTTCAGTAGGCGCTTTCACCAACTCCCGTCAGAAGTTAGGAACGTCCAATAAAATCAAAATTACAAACAGTTGTAGGGTCTAATGGATATATTGGTCTAGCTAGATTTTTGTAAGGAAGACGTGTAAATATCTCATTTGTGCTGCCGTCTGTTAAAACCATAATAGAGTGCTTTGCAATTGCTTTAATCTCTGGTTCAAGATAACCAAGTTTTACAACTATGGCCTTTAGATTATTTGGCTCTACTCCAAGAGCTCTCATCATTTCAGGATCATAACAGCCAACATGTTTAGAAGTAACAACAACATCAACTCCTTCAATATTGATAAGAGCCATATCTGTGTCCTGTGCATCCTTCCAACTAGTACACTTTGCTTTGACAATTCCATCTACTTCAATTGGTGTACTTGTTTTCTTATCAAAACATGCTCCCAATTCTCCCTGAATTCTACTTCCAACAGGCAAAGCAACTGCTTTTTCACAAAACACTGGATCATAGATTGCTTGATAGCAAAGCGGAGGATTCAGCATAGCAAGTCGTTTATCTTTAATAATAGCTTTTAGAAAGTTTGTTACATCTTGAGAAGAACCGGCAGTGGGATTGTCTCCACTATCAGAAAGAACAACAGGAAAAACTCCAGCTTCAATACTAGAAACAGCATGATTTATTGCATCATCAACTTCTCTTGTTTCATTGTAAAAAGTAAATTCTTCTCTTGTATTCCAAAATTCATGTGCCAGTTCCAAAGCAGCTTTGTCAGCATGTTCTTGGTTATCATCAGTAACAACCAAAGCTGTAACACCGTTTTCTTTGACATCTGCCCAAGGAAAACCTAAAAGATATGAAGCACCCATGATATGTGGCTTCTTTTCATAATCACGCAATAAATTAGTCAATCTCTTCATAGGCTGGACATTTGTTTCTGACTGCTCGCCAGCAATGAGGAAAGGAAGATGAACAGCTGCCATATATGGTGTAATTTCATCTTCAAGAACTTTTCTTGTTATATTTGCAGCCAAAACACCTGTCTCATAAGTATCTGTATGAGGTGCACATTTATAACCAACAAAAGCATTTGCATTGTCTATCATTCTCTCTGTGATAGTAGCATGCATATCCAAAGATGAAATAATTGGAACGCTAGGACAAATTTTTCTAATTTGCTCAAGTAAATAACCTTCTGCTTCACCCAAGCCTTTAACTCTCATGGATCCATGAAGACTCAAGCACAGAGCGTCAATAGGTAATGCTTTTTCCAAGTATTCCATAAACTCATCCTTAAGTTGCATGAAATAGTCATAATCCCATTCACCATTGGGAACTGCTCTAGCTATTAGGCCAGGAACAACGTCATATCCTGCATCTCTTAAGGTGTCCATAACTCCATTTACAGAGCTTTTTCCTTTACTTTTGAGTAAATTCTCACCTCTTAATACCCAAATATCATCTTTGGAAGTAACTATTGGATTAAATGTATCAGATTCATGATGCATCCCTCCAACAAAAACTCTTTTCTGCTCCACCAAAAGCCTCCTTAATTAATTACTCTCAAAGTAATTGTTTGATACATCATATTCTATTGGATATTAGTCAAATGGTCAATTTGAGTCTCTTCCTTAGGTTTTGCAAAAAGGGCAAAATTCAGTACAATTACATAGATGAAATCAATAACTTTTTTAATTAAACCAGTTTCCTCTTTATGTAACATGAGATGTAAATATTGTTTTTATGCAAATGAGGCACAAAATAGAGAAATAAAAAATTTTGGAACAATGAGCCTGAAAACTGCAGATAAACTCATTCAAGAAGCTGTCAATGCAACAGATAAAAACGGCTCAATTATTTTTGCTTTTCAGGGTGGAGAACCAACATTAGCTGGACTTGATTTCTATAAACATTTCATTGAAGAAGAGAAGAAATATTCTTCAAGATCTTTTTATCACAGCATTCAAACTAATGCATATAATCTCAATGAAAATTGGGCAAGTTTTTTTAAAGAAAATGACTTCCTTGTTGGAGTGTCTGTTGACGGATATGAAAAGCTTCATAACATAAACAGAGTCACAGCCTCTGAAGAAGGAACTTTTGATAGAGTTGTAAAGAATATTGGGTTACTGAAAAAATATGACGTACCTATTAATGCCTTATGTGTTGTGACAAAACAGACAACTATCAAGCCGCATAAAGTTTATAACAAATTAAAAGAGTTAGGTTTTACAGATTTGCAATTTATTGCCTGCCTTGATCCTATGGAAAGACAACGAGGACAAGAGCAATATTCATTAACTGCTGATGAATATGCAAGCTTTTTGTGTGCTGTTTTTGATAACTGGTATAGAGACTGGAAAAATGATTGTTATACCAGTGTTCGGTTATTTGAAGACTACATACATCTTTTAGTAGGAAGAAAACCATCCACTTGTGCAGCTACTGGAAAATGTGGTTCTTACTTAGTAATAGAAGCAGATGGTAGTCTCTTTCCTTGTGATTTCTATGTCCTAGATCCATGGAAACTGGGAAATATTCATACAATATCGGCATTACAGGCCATTGAATGTAAGATATCGGCACAATTTCAAGAAGAAGGAAATAAGCGTCCCGCCAAGTGCAAAGACTGCAAATGGGAATGTCTTTGCCATGGCGGTTGTATGCGTGATTTAGTCCAAACAGAGGCTGGTACGGACAACTATTATTGCAAAGCTTATAAGTTCTTTTTTGAATATTCTTATGAAAGACTCATAGAGATTGCAAAAAATGAAGCTTCTCTTACACAAGTTTTCATGTCTTAGAATTTTTGCAATAACCTCAGCCCTGTGACAGAATAAATTTAATTGTAAAATCCTTAAGAGGAAACTCGCTTCTCTGCCTTGGTTCTCCTGGAGTATAAAGCATAATTCGTTGTAAACCAGACTTTAAATGAACAGAAGAGCAAATACCTAAAGACTTTTTTCCTTGCTTCATTGAAAAGACAAATGAATCATCATTTGTATCCAAACACAATTTGCACTCTTTTTCTAACTTATCGTCAAGTTCATATTCAACAATATAGTTTCCTTCTTCACTAATAAGAACATTCCAGCAATAACCTGTTATTATTTTGTGAAGAGAGTAATACTCTGCGCCACTGTATCTATGCAAAGCCATTCCATTTGAAGGACAAAGTTCTGAAAGTTGTTTTGCATTTGCATCATTTTCTTTTGTTGCAAAACCTTCTTTATCTATTATTTTCCCAATACCAAGTAGGACTTCTTTTTCAAAAGGAACAATAGAGCCATCTCCCATTGGACCTATGTTCAATAAGTAATTTCCGCCATTACTTACAACTTTCTTGATATTAGAAGATATATCCTGTATTTTTTGCTCTAAATTGCTCCTCTCTTGCCAACTTCTATAACCCCACGTTGCATGGTATACCGTAGCAGGAGTTTGCCAAGGCACATCCAAATTACAATCAGGTAAAGTATTGTCAGGCATAGTTACAAAGTCGCCAAAATCATTCCACACACGGCCATTAACCATGATTTGAGGTTGTAATCTATGAGCAAGTTCATACACTATCTTGGATTGCTCATATGTTGGAGCTCCCATATCCATCCAAAGTTCACAAATAGGTCCATAATTTGAAAGAAGTTCTGTAAGTTGTTCCAAATTATATTTCATGTGCTCTGGTGGAATTGGATCTGAATTATGGAGACTTATTGGCAGAGCCAAAGGATAATGCCAATCAATCCACGAAAAGTATAACCCAAACTTTAGACCTGCATTTTGACATTCTGTTGCAAGCTCTTTTACCAAATCTCTATGACAAGGTGATTGTGCACAATTATAGCTTGTTGTTTTTGTGTCAAAAAGGCAAAAACCATCATGATGCTTTGATACAAAGACTATGTAATTCATTTTGGAGTCTTTTGCAAGTTTTACTATTTCTTTTGCATCAAAAGCATCTGCTGTAAAAGTTTTTGCTAGATTTTCATAATCTATTTGAGGAATATCTCCGTGAGATAATATTTGTTCACTATATCCTATTTCTACACGTTTACCATTCCAAACTCCTCCGCAAACAGAGAACAGTCCATAATGAATAAACATACCGTACTTTAAATCAAGCCAATTCTTAATTGAGTTTTCTTGTTCTTTACTTAGCCACTGTATTTTCATGTTATGATTATATAACTTGCTAATAGCAGAAAGAAAGAGTCATTTCTAGCTCAATTCTAGCTCAATTCTGTCTCAATTCTATCTCAACCAAACGTCAAAATTTTAAGCCTAAGTTTATTTTAGAAAAAATACTCTCAAGAGGTTTTTGCAAAAACCTCTCAAAGTTTTACAACTTCATAGAGATTTATTTCTGGTTCTCTTCTTTCTTAATACGTTCTTCAGCTTCTGTCTTTAGCCTATTCATAGCACGAACAATTGTGAAAAGAACAAGTGCTGTGAGCAAGAATTGAATAATGGCCTGTAGCAATGAGCCATAGCGAATTGCAATTTCTGAGGACGTATCAGTTGCAGCTTTGAGTACAATTCTAAGTTCAGAGAAGTCCATATCGCCAATAAGGAAGCCCAAAATTGGATTGAGGATATCGGAAACAAAGGACTGAACAATAGATGTGAACATTCCGCCAACAATGATACCTACTGCCATGTCAACAACGTTTCCACGTGAGATAAAAGTCTTAAATTCAGCAAAAAATCCTTTCTTTTCTGTATCTGCCATAAAAACCCTCCCGTAAAGAAGCTTTTGTATGCAAAAACCTCTAAAACTTAAGTGATTTTAAGCTAAAAATGCAATATAGTGAACATATTAGGAGTGCAGAATGAATAGCTTTTCATACAGATGTCCAACTAAATTAGTTTTTGGCAAAGATTCTATTGCTAAAGTCGCTCAAGAAATCAAAACAGCTGGTGGAACCAACGTTCTTTTGATCTACGGCGGAGGCTCCATCAAAAAGAACGGCATTTATGACAAGGTCACAGAGAGCCTCAAACAGGCAAACATTCCATACACAGAGCTTTCCGGAGTCAGGCCAAATCCACGTTTGGACTTTGTCTTACACGGAATTGAGGTTGTGAAAAATAAAAATATCGATTTTATACTCGCTGTTGGTGGTGGTTCTGTTATAGATACCTGTAAAGCTATCTCCTTTGGTAGTGTTATCCCTCAGGACAAAGACGTGTGGGAAGATTATTTCATGGTAAAAGGTTGCGCAATCCCCAAAGGAATCACTCTTGGTGTGGTTCTCACAATCCCGGCCGCCGGCTCAGAGATGTCAAATTCGTGTGTAATCACAAATGACAAGACGTTAAACAAGCGTGGTACTAACAGTGAAAACAACTATCCTACTTTTGCGGTCATGGACCCTCAAGTGTGTTTTTCTCTTCCAGCATTCCAGACAGCTTGTGGAGCGGCGGACATGCTTAGCCATCTCATGGAGCGATACTTCTCTAACACACAAGATGTTGCAATCACAGATTCTCTAATTGAAGCCACCATGAAAGTGATTTTGCAATATGGTCCACTGGCCATCAAAGAACCTAATAACTACAGCTACAGGGAGCAATTAATGTTTGCTGCTACAATGGCCCATAATAATCTTTTTGGTTGTGGAAGAGAGCAAGACTGGGCCAGTCATTGGCTTGAGCATGAGCTTTCTGGGCAATATGACATTGCACATGGAGCTGGACTTGCAATCATGACTCCTGCGTGGATGAAATATGTAAACAAGGCAAATCCAATGCGTTTTGCTCAATTTGCATCTAAAGTTATGGGAAGTGATATTCCATTAACTGATACAGAGAATCTAGTACAAGATGGCATTAGCAGGCTTGAAAGCTGGTTTAAAGCTCTTGGCCTTCCTACAAGACTCAGTGAAATTGATATTGATGACCAAGACTTTGAGACAATGGCAACTCGCATGCTTACTGGTGGCCGTGTAACTGCTGGCGCTCTTATGAAGCTTCACCATGAAGATATTGTCAACATTTATAGGCTTGCGCTTTAATGAGAATTCACGGTTTTTGAGTTCTTAAAGGGTTTTACAAGCTATTGCAAAACCCTAACACTGCCCTTAATTCTGCCAAAGTTTCTCTGGATAAAAACCAAGACTGGTCTTTAATGCAAGATTTTGCTTGACTGTTTCTCTGTCCTCTTTGTACGTCATTCCAAACCATTTTTCTGAAGTTGAGAAAACTTTGATAGAACCAAGACCCTTTTTCACCACTTCTCCTGCAAAGTTAGGAAGAAGAACTTCTGCCTTTGGCTGAGAAGCATTTTCTTTGATAAATCTATCAAAGTATTCGGTCATTGAATCAAAAATAGTAGGAGTAAAGCCAAAGAAGTTCATTGAAACCCACTCATCGCCAGTAAGATAAACATCCCCTTCTGGAAGATGAGATACAATCTTATCTCCTTCATATTCAATCTTTGTATTTTCTCTCATTTCCTGTAGAAAACCATCTTTAACCTGGCAAATTCCTCTAGAAACACTACCCATTGGGCTCATTGTGTTTTTAAGCAAATATCCAACCATAGCATGTTCTGTACTGCAATTTTCCAAACCAGAAAGATATGTACCTAAAATATTGTAGGCTTCTCTACCATAGTAATCATCTGCATTAATAACAGTAAACGGTGTTTTCATAACATCTTTTGAACAAAGAACTGCATGAATTGTTCCCCAAGGCTTAGTTCTTTCAGAAGAAAGCTTAATTTGCTCTTCAGTTAAAAGGCTTTCTCTAGTTTGGAATACATATTCTGCATCCATGTTTCTTGCAATTCTGTCAAAAAGACGCTCTCTAAAATCCTTTTCAATATCAGGTCTAATGATAAATACTACTTTTCCGTAGCCACTCATATGAGCATCAAAAACACTGTAATCCAAAAGTGTTTCACCATGTGCTCCAACTGGGTCTATTTGCTTTACTCCACCGTAACGGGATCCCATGCCTGCGGCAAGAACTAATAAAGAAGGTTTCATTCTAGGTCTCCTAACGTTTTGAGGTTTCCGTAAAAACCTCTACACCATCATATTATCATAAAAACCAAACTAAACTTCAACTGTTCAGTAACGTAGTACAGTATAGTAGCTTAACACAGGGTTTTAGCACAGAGGATTAGCACAGTGGCCTGTCAATTTCAACTATGAAGTATAGCTGTGTATTCCACTTAACATTTTCACTCAAATAGTTAGCCAAAAATTCGCTTGTGTAATTCTTATCCTGAGGCACTTCACAGTCCAAAACCACATTAGTGTGAGAGGGTCCATCCACCATTCTGATGTCATGAAAGTGCAATGTAGGGTCAAGTTTTTGCAGTTTCTCCCCAATTTGGGCCATCAAAGCATCCATTTTAGGGTCCCCCACAATCAGGGGATCCATATGAATTGTAAGTGCAATACCCATCTTATTTCTGAAATCGCGCTCAATATTATCAATCTTATCGTGCGCCTCCAGCATACTCATGGACGCATCCACTTCCACGTGCACCGTGACAAAATCATTATGTACACCATAATTATGAATGGCCAAATCATGAATGCCACGCACCACGTCATACGACATAAGCGCATCCGTGATCTCCTTCACCCTCTGAGGTGTTGGCACTATCCCAATAATTGGCTCCAGCTCTTCCTGTAGAGTCTTAATGCTACTAATTATCACAAAAATGGACACGCACAAACCAAGCCAGCCGTCTACATTCACCTTGAAAACGCCCATAATCACCATGGCCACCAAGATAGCAAATGTGGAAATGATATCGTTTCGTGTGTCCTCTGCATTGGCCTGTAGCGTGTTGGAATCAATTGCCTTGGCAAAGTCTTTGTACACCACCATTTGCGCCACTTTCACCAATATAGCCAATGCAAGCATCACATATGTGACCACGCTAATAGACAGCTCCTGTGGCCACAATATTTTACATACCGATTCCTTTGCAAACAAAAGCCCCATGGTTAACATAAAAAGGGCAATCACAAATCCTACTACGTACTCATATCTTGCATGTCCATATGGGTGCTCATGATCAGGCTTCTTACTGGCCAGCTTAAATCCTACAATTGTCAAAATGCTTGTAGCACAATCAGATAGGCTATTTGTTGCATCTGCAATGATACTTACGCTGTGTGATGCTGTTCCTACAACAAGTTTTGCAACACCTATGACTAGATTTGTAACAATTCCAAACACTCCTGCAACATTTGCATAGCGCTGTCTTACCACAGAGTCCTGAGTATTCTTGTAATCCTTAATAACCAACTGTTTAAGCATTAAGCGCTATTGTAACCCCTAGCTTGCATAAATGTATAGCAAAGTTTTAAAATTATTGTTACGGGTCCATAGCCCAACGGATAAGGCGCATCCCTCCGGAGGATGAAATGCGGGTTCAATTCCCGCTGGACCTAAAATAGGAAGAGCTCTGCAAGGAGCCCTTCCTATTTTATTGGACATAATGGGAATTGATGCTTTGCGGTAGGAAGACGCGAATACGTGGAGCGTCTGAAGCAAAGCCGGCCTGT
>CAVEGR010000128.1:0-24606 GCA_963615565.1 Phocaeicola massiliensis
CAATAGGGAGAGAAAATTGTGAGTATTAGTTTTTTAGTAAACAATAGCCCAAAACAGGCAGAACAAGATAAAAAACTCATCAGATATCTTAGAGACGACCTTCATTTGACTTCTGTCAAGGATGGTTGTTCAGAGGGTGCTTGTGGTACTTGTACCCTACTTGTGGATGGAAAAGCCCTTAAGGCCTGTACCCTTATGCTCTCTGATATTGCAGGAAAATCCATTATCACGGTTGAAGGTTTTACTGAAAGAGAGAAAGAAGTTTTCACATACGCCTTTGGTACTGCTGGTGCAGTTCAATGTGGTTTCTGTATTCCTGGTATGGTTATTTGTGCAAAAGCTTTACTTGACCAAAATCTTAATCCAACAGAGAAAGAAATAAGGCATGCTATACGAAACAACATCTGTAGGTGCACAGGATACGCCAAGATAGTTAAGGCAATTGAGCTTGCAGCACAGATTTTTAGAGAAGATTTAAAGATATCGGACTCAAAAAATTGGAAAATTGGTGCGCGTATTCCACGTGTAGATGTCAAAGATAAGGTCACAGGCAAGGGCTTGTATCCAGACGATATCTATGTAGATGGGATGCTACATGTGGTGGCAGTGCGCTCTAAGTATCCGCGTGCAAAGGTGTTGGATATTGATACTTCGCTGGCTATGGATGCAAATGGCGTGTATGGTATTTTCACTGCTGCAGATATCCCTGGCTCTGTCAAAGTTGGCCATCTTCTCAAAGACTGGGATGCTATGATTCCTATTGGTGGCATTACAAGGTACCTAGGAGATGTCATTTGCATTGCAGTTGGAGAGACCTACGAGGATGCAAAGAAAGCAGCTAGTCTGGTTAAAGTTAGCTACGAGGTGTTACCTTATGTTTCTTCACCTTATGATGCAATGAAGGAAGACGCACCAATTCTGCACGAAGAATGCAAAACAGGGAATCTTTTGGGCCACACGCACGTAGATAGAGGCCACGTAGATGAGGCATTGGCAAACTCAAAGTACGTGCTTCATGAAAAGTACTCAACTCCGTGGACAGAACACGCCTTCTTGGAGACTGAGGCAGCTGTTGCATTTCCTCTAGCCGATGGTGGTGTGAAAATCTATTCCACAGACCAAAGCGTTTATGATACAAGACGCGAAACTGCACCCATGTTGAATTTACCTCCAGAGAAAGTAATTGTTGAAAATTGCTATGTTGGTGGTGGCTTTGGGGGAAAGGAAGATGTTACTGTGCAACATTTTAGTGCACTTGCAGCCCTTCTTACCCAGCATCCATGTAAGATGAAATTAACAAGAGCTGAAAGTATCTTGGTGCATCCAAAACGCCATCCTATGGATATGGATTTTACCCTTGGATGTGACGAAAATGGTATCATTCAGGCCCTTTCTGCTAAAGTAATTGCAGACACTGGTGCTTATGCTTCTCTAGGACTTCCTGTTTTGCAGAGAGCCTGTACTCATGCATCTGGGCCTTATAATTATGAAAATTTCAGAATTGATGGTTATGCTTATTATACAAACAACCCTCCAGCAGGTGCTTTTAGAGGTTTTGGCGTAACTCAAACCTGTTTTGCTATTGAATCTATGCTCAATCACATGGCAGATATAATTGGAATTTCTCACTGGGAAATTAGATATAGAAACGCAATTAGACCGGGTCAATCTCTTCCAAATGGTCAAATTGTTGATAATGCTACAGGCCTTGTTGAAACCCTAGAGGCCGTTAAAGATGAGTACGAGAACAACAAATATTCTGGTATTGCATGTGCAATGAAAAATGCTGGCGTTGGCGTTGGTCTTTTGGACTTTGGCCGTGTTGATCTGGAAATCAAGAATGGAATAGTTTTGATTCACTGCGGTGGTTCCTGTATTGGTCAAGGGCTTTGCACTATTCTCAAACAAATTGTTTGTGATATCACAGGCCTTGATGGAAGTTTAGTATCAGAAGAAAAGGCAAATACAATTAAAGCACCAGACAGTGGAACAACATCTGGTTCTAGACATACTACTGTTACAGGTGAAGCAGCCAGACGTGCTGCTGTTGCATTAAAAGAGGCCTTGGATGAGCTTATAGCTAAAGCTAAAGATGCAAAGGTAGCAGACAGCTTAACAGTAAACGATGTCCTAAAACAGCTAGAAGGCCGTGAATTTTATGCTGAATACCTAGCAGAAACGGATCCATTTGGTAGTGACAAGCCCCACCCCAAAAGCCATGTTGCTTACGGTTATGCAACTCAAGTTGCTATTTTGGACGAAAAAACCCATAAGGTTGACCGCATAATTGCAGCTCATGATGTTGGTAGAGCTATCAATCCAACCAACGTTGAAGGCCAAATTGAAGGCGGAGTTATCATGGGAACTGGTTACGCGCTTAGGGAAAATTATCCGCTTGATAAATGTAAACCTCTTGCAAAATACGGTTCACTGGGATTGTTCCGTGCAGACGAAGTACCAGACATTGTTCCAATTATTATTGAAAAACCTGGACTTGATATTGCTAATGGCGGAAAAGGTCTTGGAGAAATTACCTCTATTCCTACTGCCCCCTGCATTGCAGATGCATATTATAGGCTTGATGGAATAAAGAGATTCAGTCTTCCTATTGACAATACTCCGTATGCCATAGAAGAGGCTGGCCGTATCACACGCAAATTCAAGTGTCTTACTGTAAACAAAAACGCTAGATGTATTGGTTGTCTTGAATGTGCTAGAACTTGCTCAAAGATATTTTACAAACAGGAAATACCTTCCCTAGCCTTCCTTCAAATTAGAGAGAAAAAAGGTATTGGAAACCAAAGTGGTATTCAGGGCATGATTACTCGTCCTGTTACATGCATTCAGTGTGGCAGATGTGCAGAAGCTTGTCCTCAAGGTGCTATTAGTAGAAACCAATTTGGTGTTCTTGTTGTTGATCTTAAGATGTGTACAAACTGTGGTAAATGTCGTGACGCTTGTCCGTTTGGAGTCATGGTTGAAGATCCAATTGCAAAGGTTTCCAAAAAATGTATTGCTTGTGGTCAATGTGCAAAAGCATGCCCAATGGGCGTTTTGGAAATTGCCTATCCTGAAGAGAAAAACTAAAATTCTTTTCTTGACTTCTATTGGAACGCAGGCATACACTAATTCATAGAAGTTTTTTATATAAGTAAGTATATAAAAAAAGTTCACAGAAAAAGGAGAAAACATGAAGAAAATTGTTTTGCTTTTGCTCGCAATCATGATGGTTGTTCCAGCATTCGCTCAGGGTGCAAAGGAAGCAACTCCAGTAAAGGATTCCGTAACACTCGTAGTTACAGGTAACCCTTATCGTTTCTTGGGCATATCATCAAAGAGTTGTGGTGGTGACGACAACCTCGTTCTAGCCAACGTTTATGATTGTCTTCTTGCTCTTGAAGCTGATGGTTCTCTTTCACCAGCACTTGCTGAGAGATACACAGTTTCTGAAGACGGACTTACTTACACTTTCTATCTCAGAAAGGGTGTAAAGTTCCAAAACGGAACAGAGATGACTGCAGAAGATGTCAAGTTCACATTTGACAAAGGTGCAGAAGGTCCATTAGGACAGGCTCTCTTTATCAACTTTGATCACTGCACAATCATTGATGATTACACAGTAGAGATTGTTCTTTCTGCTCCATATGCAGCATTCCCATACGGCGTTGCATCCCGTCTTGGTGGAATTTGTTCAAAAGCATATTATGAAGAAGTAGGAGAAGAAGGCTACATGGCAGCTCCTATTGGAACAGGTGCATACAAGTTTGTTGAATATGTATCAGGCGACCATGTTACTCTTGAAGCTTTTGAAGATCACTGGAGAGGCGCTCCAGCTATCAAGCACGTCACAATTGCACTCGTTAATGATGTTAACACACAGATTCTTGGACTTCAGAATGGCGACTATGACGTCATGAGAGCTCCATCAATTGAACAGTGCGGACGTTTTGACAAGATTGACGGCATTGCAACAAGTATTGGTGACTCAACATCAAGAATTACACTTAACCTCAATGCATGGTCAGGAATTGGATTAGACCTCAACTTCAGAAAAGCTGTTCAGGCTGCAATCAACAAAGATGACATCAACAAGGCTGTTAACAGTGGTGCTGCAACAATCCTTACAGTTGATATTTGTCCTATGTATGGTGGTTATCCAGATCAGATTAAGGGTGTTGACTATGATCCAGAAGCTGCAAAGGCTTATCTTGCAAAATCAAGCTACAATGGCGAAGAATATGCAATCAACTGTGTTGCAGGTTCAACATTTGAGACTGTAGCAAAGGTCATCCAGGCTCAACTTCTTGAAATTGGCATCAACTGCACAGTAGAAGCTGTTGATAACACAACTTATGAAGAGAAAGGAAAGAAGAGAAACTTTGATGCTAGAATTGTTGACGAGGCATCTTCCCTCATAGATGCAGACTCTATTGCAACACAGTTCACACCAACCAGATTCGACGAATCAGTATGGTATCCACGTACAGCAGAGATTTATGCATTGGCACAGAGTGGTCGTAGCCTCCAGGGTGATGCACGAAAGGCTGTCTACGGAGAAATTGCTCAAATTCTTCTTGATGAAGCATATACAGTACCTCTTTACAACGGAATCACCACTGTTGCTTACAACGATAGCCTCGAAGGCGTTGAAGCACACTGCCTTGGCTATTATCTTTTCAGATACTGGTCATGGAAATAGTTCTAACCTAATTGGTTAGTAGAGAGGTTTTTGCAAGAACCTCCAAAAAGAGAAACTTACGTTTCTCAAAAGTCTGACATGTAGGGCAGATGCATATTTGCACCTGCCCTTCTTTTAGTTAATAATTAAGGAGGAGCAGAAGTGAATTGGTTAAAATATGCACTTAAAAGAATTTTGATGCTTATACCAGTCATACTTTCAGTAACGTTCATTCTGTTTGTTATTCTTTCATTGGCTCCGGGAGACGTTGCAAGATTGGTCCTAGGACAAGATGCAACACCTGAACAGGTTGCTCAACTCAACCATGAAATGGGCTTAGATAAGCCACTTCTCATAAGATATGTAAATTACATGATAGACGCAATTAAACTTGACTTTGGAACTTCTTGGATAAGTGGTTTTGAAGTCTTGCCAGAGTTCGCCCACAGATTACCATATACGCTTTTAGTTTCTATACTGGCACTTTTATTTGCCGCTGGAATTGGGATTCCATTTGGAATTGCATCAGCAATAAAGCAATACAGTCTCTTAGACTATGGCTGTACGTTTGTTGTTATGTTACTTTTCTCAATGCCTGCATTCTGGCTGGGAACAATGTGTCAAATATTTTTCTGTCTTACATTACACTGGCTTCCAGTCTCTGGTGTTAAAACTTGGAAATGCTTCATATTGCCACCAATAATTTTGGGAGCAAATACAATGGCATCAATGATAAGAATGAGCCGTACAAGTATGCTTGATGTTATCAAAATGGACTATATAAGAACAGCAAGAGCAAAAGGGGCATCTAATCATGATGTTATTTTGCACCATGCTATTAGAAACAGTCTTATTCCTGTTGTAACACAAATTGGAATAAGTTTTGCTGGAACTATTGGCGGAGCTGTTGTAACAGAAAACATCTTTGCAATTCCAGGAATTGGTTCCATGCTCATAAGTGCTGTTAAAGGAAGAGACGTTCCAGTAGTTATGGGAACAGTTATTTTTATCACTATAATAGTTGGGATAATCAACCTCATTGTAGACTTAATTTGTGCAATTGTTGACCCAAGAATAGACTTAGCATCGTAAGGAGGCGGAATAATGAAGCTATTTAATAAAAAGAAAAAACCGCTTTCTGAATACAGCACAGGAGAACTGATTCTTTTCAGATTCAGAAAGAATAAGCTTGCAATGATTGGTGTAGGAATGTTCCTATTTGTAGTTTTTTTCATACTTGCAGCACCTCTCATTAGACCATACAGCATGGTCATAAAGCAGGATATTTCAAATAAATTACAAGCTCCAAGTTCAGAGCACATTTTTGGAACTGACGAATTAGGAAGAGACCTTTTGGCAAGAATTCTGTATGGCGGAAGAATTTCTCTCTTCTGTAGTTTAGCAATCATTGGAATAGCTTTTGTCGTTGGCTCAATAATTGGCGGAACGGCCGGCTTCTTTGGCGGAAAAGTTGATACAATTTTAATGCGAATTGTTGATATGCTCATGAGTGTTCCTTCCGCTCTTCTTGCAATGGCAATAATTACAGCTCTTGGAAATGGTGTATGGAAACTAGTCATGGCCCTTGCAATAGGACAAATTCCTCGTTTTGCACGAATGGTACGCTCAAGCGTACTAACACTTAGAAACATGGAATATGTTGAAGCTGCAAAATGCTTTGGTGCAAGTTCTCCAAGAATTATTTTAAAACACATTCTTCCAAATGGAATAGGACCAATTGTAGTTTCTGCAACTCTTACTTTAGGTTCAGTAATCTTAAGCATTTCATCAATGGGCTACCTTGGGCTTGGTGTTGCTTCCCCAACTCCAGAATGGGGAACTATCATCTCTGAAAATAAGGTTAACATTCAGTATTATCCATATTTAGGAATTATTCCTGGAATTTGTATAATGCTCACAGTTATGTCCGTTAACTTCATAGGTGATGGCCTTAGAGACGCTTTTGACCCAAAATCCAAGAACTAAAAGGAGACACGACAATGCAAAATGAAACACGCAAAGACGACAACCTCCTTGAAATCAAGGATTTACATGTTCAGTACAATACCGATGATGCTGTAGTCTATGCAGTAAACGGCTTAAATTTATCATTGAACAGAGGAGAAAAACTTGGACTTGTAGGAGAAACAGGAGCAGGAAAAACAACACTTGCTCTATCTATTTTACAACTTCTGCCAAAAAGAGTTGGCCAAATAGTCAGTGGTTCAATCAAATATGATGGAGAGGAACTTTTAGGCAAACCAGATAGCTATATGTTAGGTCTCCGTGGAAGAAGAATCTCCATGATATTCCAAGATCCAATGACAAGCCTAAACCCAACCAAAACAGTTGGAAATCAGGTTTATGAAGTTCTTCAGCTGCACTTTCCAAATCTTACAAAAGAACAAAAGCAAGCAAAAGTTGACAGAATGTTACAACTAGTTGGAATTCCAGCATCAAGAAAAGGTGAATATCCTCACCAGTTCTCAGGTGGAATGAAACAAAGAATTGTCATTGCAATGGCTCTTATTGCAGAACCAGAGCTTCTTCTTGCAGATGAACCAACAACAGCTTTGGACGTAACTATACAGGCCCAAATTCTTGAGCTTATGAGAAGACTTAAAGATGAATTTAACTCTGCTGTTATCCTCATAACTCATGATCTTGGCGTTGTGGCAGAGTTCTGCGACAATGTATCTGTCATTTATGCTGGAAGGGTTGTTGAACATGGAACAGTTGAACAAATCTTTGCAAGTAAAGAAAAACATCCATATACAGCAGGACTTATTAGCTGTATTCCAGATTTAACAAAAGAAGAAAGCAGGCTCAAACCAATTCCAGGTCATATGGCTGACCCAAGACACCAAGCAATTGGATGTTGCTTTGCTGACCGTTGTCCACATTGCATGGATATATGTAAAACAACTCCTCCTCAAATGCATGAGAAGGATGGTCACCTTATTCTATGCCATCTGTTTGATGAAAAAATTAATGAGAATAGCACAAAGGAGGTCAAATAATGGATAAGCCGTTGGTAGATAAACCGTTAGTGGAAGCCGTAAACCTTTGTAAGTACTTCAAGACCCCAAAAGGTCAATTACATGCAGTTGAAGATGTAAACTTTAAGATATATGAAGGAAAAACTCTTGGAGTTGTTGGTGAGTCTGGATGTGGTAAATCTACATTAGGCAGAACTGTACTGAGACTTCATCAGGCTACAAGTGGACAAGTTCTTTATAAAGGAGAAGACATTCTTAAATACTCAAAAAAAGAAATGCACAAAGTTCAAAGGAATATGCAAATGATATTTCAGGACCCATACAGTTCTCTTGATCCAAGAATGTCAATTAGAGCCTTAATTTCAGAACCTTTGGAAGTTTTAAATAAAGAAATTAAGCTCTCAGCAACACAGCTTAAAGAGAAAGTTGATCACATTATGGACTTGTGCGGACTTCCTTCTCATTACTCAAACCTCTACCCTCACGAGTTAGATGGTGGAATGAGACAAAGAGTTGGACTTGCAAGATCTATGATACTAGATCCTAAGTTTATAGTTTGTGACGAGCCAGTATCGGCCTTGGATGTGTCCATTCAAGCTCAAATTTTAAATCTATTGATGGATTTACAGGACAGTCACAAGTTAAGCTATATGTTCATAACGCACGATCTTGCTGTTGTTAAGCATATAAGCGATGACATTATGGTTATGTATATGGGACAAGTTGTAGAGTACACAAATTCAAAAGAACTCTTTGCAAATCCAATGCACCCATACACTAAGGCACTTCTGAACTCCATTCCTACAATAGACCTTTCTCGCAGAAACAGAGAACGTGTAACTATTACTGGTGAAGTTTCAAGCCCAATCAATCCTGCGCCAGGTTGTAGATTTGCACCCCGTTGCCCGTATGCAAGCGAAAAGTGCAAAGAAGGACATTGTCTCAAGGAAGTAAAACCTGGACATTTTGTTTCCTGCACAGAAGGAAATTAATAAAAAGCAGAGGAGAAAAATGGCACACATTCGTTGTGATTTTCGCTCAGAAACGCTGGACATGGGAACATCCATGACAGCGTTTCTTCCTGAGAATATTGACTGCTCAAAAGCAAAAGTTGTGTACTTGTTACATGGACTTTCTGACAACTGTACTGGTTGGTCTAGGTATACAAGCGTAGAACGCTATGCTAGGCGCTACAATGTAGCTGTAATAATGCCAGAAGTACAAAGAAGTTTTTATAGCGACATGACGCTAGGACTTGCCTACTTCACATTTGTTTCACAAGAACTTCCACAAATATGCTCAAATCTATTTGGCTTGTCCAAAGACAAGAAACTAAATTACATAATGGGCCTTTCTATGGGTGGTTATGGTGCAATTAAGAACGTTTTAAACTTCCCGGACAAATATGAAGGATGTGCTTCATTTTCAGCTGTAACAGATATTGTAGAAAGAGTTTCTAAAGCAGAAGGCTCAAGAGAAAATGAATATAAAGCTATTTTTGGGAAGGAATGCAAAGTTCCTGAAAATTGCAATCTCTTTGAAATGCTTTCCTCTTTAGAAACATCAAAAACTAGCCTTTCAAGCTTGCCTTGTTTTTATATGGCATGTGGCAAACAGGATGCTCTTCTTGCCCAAAATGAAAGATTTGCATCAGAGCTTATCAAAGCAGGAATTGATTGCAAATTTGAAAGTTGGGATGGAATCCATAGCTGGGATTTTTGGGATCCTGCTGTAGAAAAAGCTTTTTCCTTTTTCTTTGAAAAAACTTCTAAGGAGAACTCATAATGAATAAAACTATTGATCTTAGCAAAATGACAACAGAAGCTAGAAATCCGCTCTCTGTGGAACTAGATAACATGACACCTCTTGAAGTTGTCACACTTATGAATAATGAAGATACAAAGGTTCCACAGGCCATAAAGCCACATTTGAAACAGATAGCACAAGCCGTACAGTGGTGTATAAATTCACTTGAAAATGGTGGACGTATCATATATATGGGCGCTGGAACAAGCGGAAGACTTGGTGTTGTGGATGCTTCAGAGTGTCCTCCTACTTTTGGTGTTCCTGCAGAAATGGTCGTTGGCCTCATAGCAGGAGGTGAAAGAGCTTTCATTAAAGCTGTTGAAGGAGCTGAAGATAGTGCTCAGCTTGGAGCAGACAATTTAAGGGAACTTGAACTAAATTCAAATGATACAGTTATTGGTCTTGCTGCAAGTGGTCGTACTCCTTATGTTATAGGAGGCTTAGAATATTCCAATAGCCTTGGATGCAACACTGTAGCAATATCGTGTAACGAGAATTCTGCAATAGGAAAAGTTGCAAAACTTGCAATAGAAATTATAGTTGGTCCAGAAGTTCTTACAGGCTCAACTAGATTAAAAGCTGGAACCGCACAAAAACTAGTTCTTAATATGATTTCTACCGCCAGCATGGTAGGTATTGGCAAATGTTATAAAAATCTAATGGTAGATGTCATGCAATCCAATGAGAAGCTCCATGTTCGTGCTCAGAACATTGTCATGGAAGTAACAGGGATATCTAGAGAAGAAGCAAAAGCAACGTTGGAGCTTGCAAACGGAAGTGTAAAAAAGGCAATAGTCATGATTCTAGCTAATTGTAACGGGGAAGAAGCCGATTCAAAACTTGCTGTAGCACATGGACATGTGAGAAAAGCAATAGGGTAATTAACATGGGATTTGTTGTAGGTATTGATGGTGGTGGAACCAAAACTTCGGTTCTATGCTGTAATAAGGACGGAGAAAAAATAGCAGCCACAAAATTTGGTCCTTTTAATCTCAATAGCATTGGAGAAGAAGCCTTTACATATCTTCTTAAGGAAATATGCTTGTATATTGAGCATGAAATGGAAACTCATGGAGAATGTGAAGCTCTTTGTATTGGAGCTGCTGGAATTAGCAACACTAGAATGCAAGAATTAGTCTCTTCATCTATGAACAAACATAAGATAACAAATTGGAAGCTTGTAGGAGATCATGAGATAGCTTTGTGTGGAGCATTAGACGGAAAAAGTGGCATTGGTGTGATTGCTGGAACAGGTTCTATTTGTTTTGGTTGTGACAGAAACGGACTGTATGAAAGAGCTGGTGGATGGGGACATCTCATTGGAGATGCTGGCAGTGGCTATGCGCTTGGAAGAGATGCTCTTGTAGCCATTACTAAAGCATATGATGGTTATGGGAAACACTCAGAAATTAGCGATATGTTGTCATCTGAAATGCAATTATCAACACGTGCACAGATAATTTCTTATGTTTATTCAAATGACAAAAGTGCCATTTCAGCCCTTGCACCAATTGTTGAGAAAGCATGCTCCTTAGGAGATACTGTTGCTAAAGAAATAATTACCAAAAATGCGTGTGCTTTAGCGTACATGGTTGAAACTGTAGCAAAGAAACTTTCTCTTTCAAAAACAAACGTTGCAATGTTAGGTGGCCTCTTATCAAATCAAACAAACCTAAGAGCTACATTTATTGAAAAAATGCATGAAATAGATCCAGATAAATCATGCATAGATCCTCTACATAATGCAGCCACAGGAGCCATTATGATGGCTTTGGAAATGGTAAAATGACCGCAAAGTTGAATGTTGATGTAAACAAAGTTGGAAAAAAGAATACATTCAAGAAACTGGAAGAAATATTTCTTCCCCTACTTCCCGGCTTTGTTATAGCGGGCCTGTGTGCAGGTTTTGCATCTCTTCTTGCTCAATTTATGCCAAATTATAAAGAAATTCCTCTCTGGTACACAGTCCATACAATCTTGAGTCTTATAAATACTGCATTTACATCATATTTGTCTGCATGGGTTGGCTTTTCTGCTGCAAAATGCTTTGGTTGTAGTCAAATTTGTGGCGGAATACTGGGAATGGCAACATGCCTTGATAAAGTAAATACTCTATCTAACATACTAGGACTTTATAATGAAACAAGTCCTTTGACATCGGTCTTACATTCAGGAAGTGGTGGGGTCATGACCGTTATCTTTGGGGTATGGATGCTCAGCTATGTGGAAAAATTTCTGCACAAGAGAATAAATAAGACGGTAGACATGATTGTAACTCCTTTCATTTCTTTTCTTGTGTGCATTCTTCCATGTCTATTTATTTTTATGCCTATCTTTGGTTTTATATCTAATTTGCTATGCACCGGCATTGAATTCTTGGCAACTAACGAAAGCCTTATTGTTAGACTTTTAAGCGGATACATTTGTGCTAGCTTGTTTTTACCTGCAACTTTGTTTGGTCTGCAGTATGCTTTTATTGCACTATATGCAATTCAACTGGAGGCAACAGGAAGCATAACACTCTACCCTGTTCTTGCAATGGCAGGAGCAAGCCAAGTAGGTGCAGGTCTTGCAATATCAATTAAAGCAAAAAGAATGAAGAACGATACCTTAAAAACAGCTGCCACTGGAGGAATTCTCCCTGGTATGATGGGCATTGGTTCAACCTTACTCTATGGGGTTACACTTCCTCATCCAAAAGTGTTTTTATCTTCATGCCTTGGAGCTGGTTTTGGAGGTGCTTTTATAGTTGCAACAAAAGTTGGTAGTACAGGCTGGGGTCCGTCTGGGCTTCTTGCACTACCACTTATGACAAAGGGTGCGGGAACTCCTGTTTCAAGCATGCTAAATTATCTTGCAGGACTTATTCTTGCATGTATTGCAGGTTTTATACTCACAAGCTTTCTTGTACAGAAAAAAGACCTTGCATAGAGTTAAGAAACTGAGCCAAAATCATACTTTCAACGCAAAGTGATTCTTCTGATAATCAATAAGACCCTCTTCTTTCATCTTTCTAAGCTCAATGGAAAGACCACTACGTTCTACAGAAAGATAGTCTGCAAGTTGTTGCCGTGAAAACGGAATATCGAACTCACATTGTCCCCCTTTTTGGGCTTCAAAGGAAAGATATGACATTAATTTTGCTCTTGTAGTGCGTTGTCCCATGTGAGTGATTTTGTCGCTAAATTTCAAGTTTTTCCCAGCCAGTTCCTCAAGTAGGTTTCTGATGAGCCTATTATGATATAGACATGCAGTGGAACATATATTGAGAACCCTATTCACATTCAGATACAACACTTTTACATCTGTTTCTGCCACCACACTTACATTCAAAAGATAGCTGGGAGCACAAGCATAAGAAACCGCAAAGGTCTCTCCAGCTCCAGCTTTGGACACTATATTTCTATTTCCCCATATATCCTCCTGAATTATCAGGATTGTGCCACAGAGAACAAGACCTATTGAAGAAACAGAGTCTCCAGCATGGAGAATGTAGGTATCTTTAAGATAATCATTCTTTCGAGTATCAAGACAAGACAACATGGCCTCAATTTCTTTCTCAGAGATGCCAGAAAAGAGACGGGCTGCTCTTATTACAGATAGGTATTCGCTCATAAAACCTCATAAAACCTCTTAAAAATCTCATTTATGTTGAAAAATCAACAGACTTGTTGATTTTCTTATACTATCATATTTCTTGAAATTCAAGGGTTTTTGCAAAACCCTCTTAATACAATATGTGAGGTTTTGTTATGGACAGCAAAATGTTTTGTTTTCAGTGTGAACAGACAGCAGGTTGCACCGGCTGTACTGGTAGAGCCGGAGTGTGTGGAAAGTCTGCAGATGTAGCAAAATTGCAGGATGAGCTGACCGGTGCTCTTATAGGACTAGCAAGAGTTGCAGAAGGATCAACAAAAGTTAATGATGATACTTGCCGCCTTTTGATTGAAGGACTCTTCACCACAATTACCAATGTAAACTTTAATGAAAAGACAATTTCTCATCTTACAGATTTGGTACATGTTGAGAAGAATAGACTTGCTTCTAGTTGCTCCGCATGTGCTTCTTCATGCAGAGACAATGATGATTATGACATGACCAAAATTTGGACAGCAAATGAGGATATTAGAAGTCTAAAATCTCTGATTCTCTTTGGAATAAGAGGTATGGCTGCATATGCTCATCATGCAATGGTACTTGGTTATACAAATGAAGAAGTCAATAGTTTCTTCCTCAAAGCTCTTTTTACTCTAGGAGAAGACTTAGGAATGGACAAACTTCTTCCTGTGGTTATGGAAGTAGGTGAAAAAAATCTGAAATGCATGGCACTTCTTGATGAAGCCAATACTTCAAAATATGGAAATCCTACCCCTGTGACAGTTCCACTGACTGTAGAGAAGGGACCATTTATTGTAATCTCAGGACACGACCTCAGAGATCTTGAGATTCTTCTTAAACAGACAGAAGGAAAAGGAATCAATATCTATACACATGGTGAAATGCTTCCTGCACACGGATATCCTGAGCTCAAAAAGTATTCCCAGCTCAAGGGTAACTTTGGAACGGCTTGGCAGAATCAGCAGAAAGAGTTTGCAGATATCCCTGCACCAGTTCTCTTTACAACAAACTGTCTTATGCCTCCAAAAGCAAGCTATGCTGACCGTGTATTCACTACATCTGTTGTATCTTATCCTGAGATGGTTCATATTGGCGATGACAAGGACTTTACTCCAGTTATTGAAAAAGCTCTTGAGCTTGGTGGTTATAAGGAAGATAAAGAATTTACAGGTATTAACGGAGGAAAGACTGTCATGACAGGCTTTGCACGTAATACTGTACTTGGAGTAGCAGATCAGGTAATAGACGCTGTAAAGAGTGGTGCTATCAAACATTTCTTCTTAGTTGCAGGATGTGATGGTGCAAGACCTGGTAGAAATTACTACACTGAGTTTGTCAAAAAGACCCCATCTGACACAGTAGTTCTCACTCTTGCTTGCGGAAAATATCGTTTTAATGACCTAGACTTGGGTACTATTGGAGGTCTTCCAAGACTTATGGATGTAGGGCAGTGCAATGATGCCTACAGTGCAATCCAAATTGCACTTGCATTGGCTAATGCCTTTGGATGCGGTGTGAATGACCTTCCTCTTTCCATGGTACTTTCATGGTACGAGCAGAAAGCGGTATGCATTCTCCTGACACTTCTGTACCTTGGGATAAAGAACATTCTTTTAGGCCCTACTCTTCCTGCATTCATATCTCCAAATGTGCTTAAGTATCTTGTCGATAACTTTGCAATTTCCCCAATTTCAACACCAGATGAAGATCTCAAAAAGCTTCTGAAATAACCTATTGGCTCCCCTTTCCAAAATGGAAGGGGAGTTTTTTTCTTTTTCAAATCAAAACGAGAAAAAGAAAAAAGGAACTGTTCTTTTATAGCAGTCCCCTTTCTCGGATCCTTCATCTGACAGACTACAGACCCACTCTTTTCTTTAGTATAACGAGCAATTTCAGTATAACACAAAAAAACAAGACGTGAATACATAAAATATAGTAATTTTCTTGAACGATTTGAGTGAATTTGTTGTTTTTTTTGTATTTATTTATATGGAGAAAGAAACACAAATTGAAGAAACTTTAAGAGATACTGCTCAGAGATACTTTGGCATTAGCATGTTAAAGCCTTTTCAAATTTTGGTCATGCAACGAATTTTAGAACAAGATGAAGGCGCTTTTGTAAGGCATCAGCTTGTAATTTTGCCTACAGGAACAGGGAAATCGGTATGTTTCTTGGTTCCAGCCATTTTATGTAAAGGCATTACTGTAATTGTTTATCCGCTTTTAGCGTTGATGAATGACCAAAAGTCTAAACTAGAGGCTGGTGGAATATCATGTGTAGTCATTAGAGGTGGTCAAACTAAAGAACAAAGGAATGCAATTTGGGACAAGATTAATTCTGGAACAAAAATTGTAATGACAACACCCGAGTCAATGTTGCAAAAAAGAGTTTTGTCACGCTTAAAAAAGTATAGGATTAGTCTTTTTGTCATTGATGAGGCTCACGTAATTGCACAATGGGGACAAGATTTTAGACCTCAATATTTTAACCTTAAAAAGGCTGTAATGGAGTTTATGCCAAAACAGGTGTTAGGATTCACTGCAACGGCATCGGAATTGACAATGCAGCTGATATTCAGACAGCTGTTTCCGTCTAAGCCACTAGTGGTGCGTGGCGATGCAGATAGGGAAAATATCGTGTATGGGGTGTATCCTACGTGGGATAGAACGCAAGCCGTGGTGGATATTTTGCGCACGTGCAAGAAGCCGGCGATTGTGTTTTGCAGGACTCGGCATGAAACACAACAAGTCTGTTATGATGCCTTGCGCGACTTAAGAGATCTCAAAATTCCAATCAAATTCTATCATGCGGGGCTAACAAAACCGGAAAGAGAAATGCTGGAGAAGTGGTATATCTCAAGTATAAATGGTGTCCTAGTAACGACTTGCGCGTTTGGTATGGGCATTGACGTTCGTTCAATTCGCACAGTAATTCACCATAAAGTTCCCGCCACGGTGGAGGAATACTTGCAGGAATCGGGACGCGCGGGCAGAGATGGAAAACTATCTGTGGCGTGGGTAATTAGGCTGCTTGGAGAAAAGCAGAAATCAAATCCCGTGGCAGCTATCTTTGAAGGGAACACATGCAGGCGTCAAGCGCTTTTGAGCGTGCTTGGCCAGTCCAAGACCAATTGCGTTGGTTGTGATGTTTGCTTAAATAACGTGCAAAAGACGGTTAATGGAGCAGAGACTTTAGAAAGGTTTGCTGGGCGATTTCCTTTTTCTTTTACCATTGAGATGGCTGCACAGCTTGTTGTTGGGACTGAAAATATCGCGGTGGTGGATTATGGAGGAAGACTGAATCCCTTTTATGGATCAATGAAAGATTGGAATTGTAGGAGGCTTAAGATTGCTATTAAATATGCCTGTGATGAGAAAATTACCAGACTTGGATATGTTGAGTTTATCAACAAGGGAAAATTACTGTACCGTACCGATATTTGGGTATATAATTTTATCGCTTGTGTTCTAAGGGGGCTGAATGATGGATATTGCTGGATTGTACGGAAAAAACGCGAATTCACAGGAAGTGTTAGAAAGATTTTCCGCTTTAGAGAGAAAGCACGTTGAACTTTTTGGAACTATGCCTGAGGCTATCTTTTCAACCTCGGGAAGAACTGAGCTTGGTGGAAATCACACAGATCACAACAATGGACGTGTTATTGCTGGTTCTATCAATTTAGATACATTAGCAGCTGTTCATGAGGTAATGGATTACACTGTAACGTTCATTAGTGAGGGATATTCTCCTATTTGTGTTGATATTTCTGATTTAAGTGTAAATCCAGCAGAATTTGGAACAACAGAATCCTTAATCAGGGGTGTTGCCGCTGCCTTTGTTAAACGTGGTGGGTGCCTTGGTGGTTTTGCTGCGAATGTTACATCAAATGTTTTTAAAGGCTCAGGCTTAAGCAGTTCTGCTGCTATTGAAGTGTTAATTGGTACAATTTTCAACTCTTTGTTTAATTCCGATAAATTCTCTACCACTGAACTTGCCATTATAGGGCAAGAGGCTGAGAACATTTATTTTGGAAAACCAAGTGGTCTTATGGATCAAGTTGCTTGTGCAAATGGAGGTATTGTTGGCATTGATTTTTATAATACTTCAAATCCTATAATAACTCCTATATCAATAGACTTTACAGATTATGGTTTTGACTATGTAATTGTAAATACTGGTGGCAATCATGCAGACTTAACTGCTGACTATGCCTCAATACCTTCAGAAATGAAAGCTGTTGCCAAATTTTTTGGTAAAGAAGTCCTAAGAGAAGTAGATCCCAAAACATTCTTAGATAATGTTGTAGAATTAAGACATTATCTTAAAAATGATAGAGCTATTCTAAGAGCATACCATTTCTTTAGAGAAGATGCTTGTGTTGAAAAAATGTTATCTGCTTTGTCTTCTTGTGATTTTAAGGCATATCTTGCTTTGGTCATGGAAAGTGGTCAATCTTCTTTCAATTATTTGCAAAATCTTTTTGCACCAAGAAATGCGTCTGAACAAGGAATTTCTTTGGCTTATGCTTGGTCAAATATTTTCTTTGAGAAATTTGGGTTAGTTCATGGAAATTCTTATAATGGTGCTTTCAGAGTACAAGGTGGGGGTTTTGCAGGAACTATTGAAACATATATTCCATTAGATAAGACAGACGCCTACATTACTCATATGGAAAGTCTTTTTGGCAAAGACTGCTGTGTGAAACTTGCAATCAGGAAGCTACCTACTATGAGGGTTAAATAAGAGAGATGGTGTGTGAGTTTAAGTGAAGAGTGCATGTGAGCGCAGAGTACATGTGAGTGCAGAGTACATGTGAGTGCAGAGTACATGTGAGTGCAGGAAAGCATATATGAGTGAATATGTAAAAAAAGGGACTCCTTTGTTTAGGAGTCCATTCTTACTGGTATAACTAAATTATATAAATATAAAATTATACGAGCTTCTGAATCTTTCCAGCTCTGAGGCATCTTGTGCAAACTTTAATTGTTCTTGGTGTTCCGTCAATCAATGTCTTAACAGAAACAACATTTGGTTTGAAAACTCTTTTGGTGGTAACACCTATATGCTGACCAACACCACCCTTCTTCTTTGGCTGACCTTTTCTTGTAACTACGTTACCAGCAATTGTACCTTTTCCACAAATCTCACATCTACGTGCCATAATATATCCACCTTAAATAAGCATCAGTTGTAGTTCGTTGCAGTGCAACGTATTGAAGTTATCAAATTATTCGGTTTATGTAAAGTGCTTTGCGTTTAAGAAACAAACTTATTATTTAGAAAAGGACATGAAACTTATTGACCTAAAATTATCAATTGCGTATACTCCTCTAGTACATCGGGGCGTTGCCTAGCGGCTATGGCACCTGCTTTGGGAGCAGGATATCGGAGGTTCGAGTCCTCTCGCCCCGAAAACAAAAAGGTCTGCAGTTTATCTGTGGACCTTTTGTTTTTAGGCGTCAGTGAGGACGAGAATCGAGCGATAGTCAAACGCGAAACGTTGAGCGTTTGCAGCGAGGCGGCCCGTAGCCGGTCCTACAGAAGACCGGCGCAAGGGCGAGTCCTCTCGCCTAGGAAGGGGATGTGGACGTGGCCCGAAGGGCGAGTCCTCTCGCCTGAGTATGCGAAGAAGGGTGTAACACATGGAACACTGGGCATAACCACTACAAAATGGCCCACACTTACTACGACCATTACAAACACAAGACTGAGAACAAACACTACAACCATTACACTAGTAGTAGTAAACAGCCTAGGCGTCAATTATTTTTGATTACTGACAAAAAGGCAAAAGAACAAAGACTTCTTATGTAGGAAAATGGAGCTGTAGAGCCAAACATAAGCTTTTTAGAATCAGTTTTTGGATCTATTTGAAGCAAAACTGTTTTTTTGCATCATCTTTTGATTCTATTTGAAAGGAATGATCTTTCCAGAATCAATTTTTGAGTCTATTTAGAGCAAAACCTTTTTTTAGAATCAATTTTTGAGTCTATTTAAAAAGAATGCTCTTTTCAGAATCAATTTTTGGATTTGTAGAGCTCTAGAGCTTTGAAATGGGCTAAGTTGGCAAGCCTTTCTCCTATTTCAGAGACATGCCAACCTCCATTTACGTAAATAACATTAACAGTTTAAGCTAAATCTAACTCTGTTTTGATACGTACGTCCTAATTTTATTAGCTTTTCATCTGTTCCTTTAGGTGTTGGAAGTTTTTTGTTTTAAGTTTAAGCTAGGCATCAATGAAGACGGATGTTTTAGTTTTATTTGATGTGTTTGGGACTTTTGTTTTTGCACTTTCAGGTGCAGCGAAGGCGATAAAAAAGAATATGGACTTTTTAGGGGTCATAGTTTTTTCTATAACTGTTGGATGTGCTGGAGGCATGATTAGGGATGTGCTCATTGGTGCAGTGCCTGTTGCAGTTTATCAAAATAGTGTTTACATGGCTGTTGCCTTTGTTGCAGGCCTAGTGGTTTTTCTTATTGGCGAAAATGTCAGCGTTGATTCGTTACCAAATCATATTGTCTTCATAGACGCCATTGGACTTGGCTTTTTCACGGCTCTTGGATGTGAAAAAGCAGCCTCCTACTCTATTGTTCCAGTGGGAATCTTATTCTCAGGGGTATTGTCAGCCGTTGGAGGTGGTGTTTTAAGAGATATATTTGCAAAGGAAGTTCCAATGGTCTTCACTTCAGACTTTTATGCATCTGCAAGTATTTTGGGAGCATTGCTTTACTTGCTTCTCAGATATTTTGGCATAGACTCTTCAATTAACATTTGGGTTACGGCCTTTTTCACAATTGCAACAAGAATACTGGGCTACAAACTACATTTAAGCCTACCTGTCGCCCACCAAGGCCACCATGAAAGCCAAGGCCACCATGAAAGCCAAGGCCACCACGAGAGATGAGACAACACCGATAAAAAATAGCCACTAGCGCAACGCCAGTGGCCAAATGATTTTTTGTAAAAGCCTCTAAAATCTTAGTATCTTTCTAGCAAGGAGAGAACTTTGTCCTTTCCTATTGTTTTCATAAAGCCTGCAAGCTTGGGTCCTTTCTCTTTGCCAATAAGGATACGATAGACTGCTGTAAACAAGACTGTAGTTTCCACTTCAGCTTCTGCAGCTGCGTCGTAAATGCGCTGGGCCAAGTCTTTTTCTTCGTCACTGTCCCAAGTTAAAACCTTGGAAGCAAGAACACGGACAACTTTCTGCTCATCAGAACTAAGTTCAACTAAAGGTGAATCCACTGTGGCAATTGCAAATCTGAAATCATCTGGAGAGAATGTAGTAATCCAGTTCCATGCACAGAGACATCGGGCTTTAAGCCTATCTAGTTGGTCAGGTTGAACGTCTGGGAGAGTTGATATGACCTTTTCAATGTTGCCACCATGAATTTGAAGGAGGTTGCACAGATGTCTGAAAGGAATCTGATAGCCCGGGGATGTAGGAATTGCACCAACCTGAGAGAGTTCATAAACACGGCGCTCCATTGCAAGCTTCTTCTCGTTGCAAGGAAGCAGGCCAAAGTACCTGCGTTCACAGTTGTCGTAATCCTCATAAATCTTTAAGACGTCTAGGTCAAAGGAGATTGCAAACTCCGTGTTAGGTCTCGTTGACGCAAAGAGATATCTTGTAATCTCAGGAGTGTAGACCTCAAGGACATCGCCAAGAGAGATGACTTCACCGCTTGAAGAAGAAATCTTACCACCTCTGCCCTTGATGGAAATAAAATCGTACTGGAAGCTAACTGGTGCATGGCCACCAAATAACTCAACAACCTGCTTGGAAGTATCAAAACTTCCGCCTTGAGAGTGGTGATCTTTACCAGCTGGCTCAAAGTCTACGCCCTCGTAAACCCAACGCATTGGCCAGTCAACACGCCAGTGAAGCTTTGCATATGGAGTTGTTCTCAAGTCAATTGTCTCTTCCTTGCCAAGTTCATCGTCCCTGTAGGTGATGCCATACTCGCCATCCCAAGATAGGATTGTTGTAGTGTCTTTGTCTGTGAAAGAGCTGAAAACTGCAATTGGCCACCAAGAATCGTCTAAGGGCTCTGTTCTATACTGGTTGAGAATATCTATGATCTGCTGTTTGCACTCAAGAGCCTTTTTCATTTGCTCTGCATAAAGGCTGCTTCTATAGCGCTGTGCTTGATAGAGATACTCAGGATAAATTCCAACTAAAGGGAGTTTCTCTTCTACATCTATTTCGTTGCCACGAGCGTAATTATCTGCCCGTCCTGTGGTGTCAGGAACAAGAGTAATTGGCTTACGGAGATAGGTTGCTAAAAGCTCTGGCTGAGGCATATTTTTTGGAACTTTTCTGAAAACATCGTAGTCATCCCATGAATAGATGAACCTCACCTTGTGCCCTTTTTCTCTAAGTGCTCTGACAAGAAGATCTACCGATATAATTTCACGGAAATTGCCAATGTGAACTGTACCAGAAGGAGTAATTCCTGATGCACAAGTATAAACATCCTTTGGTCCCTTTTCTCTAATGATGCGGTCAGCGTAAATATCCGCCCAATGAACTGATTGCTGTTCCATTTATTACGTCCTTAATCTCGTTGTATTTAAGGAGTATATAAGAAACCCCCAAGAATAACAATTATCTTGAGGGTATTACAAAAATCTCCACTGTTTATCAAAATCCTGTTTTATCAAAAATCCAAGAAGAATGTTGCACCTGTAATAATGCGCTCTCCTGGCCTGCGAAGATTGTCTCCATTAATGAGATATGACACTTGGAATCCAAGGTCAATGAAATCAAAGAAACTCATCTCCAACTGAGCACCAACCGAGCACAAAACTCTTTCCAAGCCCAACTCTTCTGCCTGACTTTTAGCCGATATCTTTGTATTAAAATAGTCTCCAGCGTAATAACCTACGTCAAAAAACACATTAAGTCTTGGGAATATGCCATCAATGATAGGCTCAGGGCCTGCAAATCTAATGTCCAAATTGTTCACTACAGTGAAGTTTGTGTTATAGCTATTTGTATTAAATCCACGAACCTTACGGCCAAGGGACACTGGCATTTGAGCGTAAACAGGAACCTTACTTCCATTTGTCCAGTTCACATTGACCCTATCAATTATAACAATAGAGAATAAGTTGGTACCTGTTTTTGATGATTGAAGCTCATACAAAGTCTTTGCACCAACAGCGTTCAAAGTAATGCTGTAGTATGAAGCTTTTTTATTTAAAAATGCTGGTGCAAACTGAAGCTTAAGTTCAGTTAAAAAACCATCTGTTGTAACCATTTGATCATTCATTCCATTAAGTTTAGCACCCAAATAGAAGTTGTTCATGAAAGCTTTGTAATCATCTGCCAAGTCTGGATATATTGCATTATTAATTTTGGTTGTATCTGCAAAACTTGAAAACCAATCATCAAGAGATTTAATTGAAGTTTCACCTGTAGTCTTTGTGCCTTCGTCAGCATAACCCCTGTAACGTTCTTGGCCAACAGCCATTGAATCTTTATTAATTTCATAACGGCCCTCATAACCGGCATAAACAGTTACAAGATCTTTACCTTCAACCCAAGAAGCACCAAAACCCTGTAAAAGTTTTAAATTCCAACGAAATTGAATACAGTCATAAATACCTTGATTTGCAATAAGTGGCATACCATTATAAGGACTTTGAAAAACTACTCGCTGAGTATATCCGCCACCAACGGTTACTTGAAGTTGAGTGAGATTACCAGGAATAAATTCAAAACCTTCATAGCTAGTTCCAACAGCAGTAAGAGTTGGAAGAAAACCAGCAAGAATTTCTGGATGCTGATCAAGTTCTGTAAATAAAAACTTAAAATCGCCAGCAAAAGCAGAACACAAAGTAACTAAAACAAGCAAAACAACAATCAATGTTTTTTTCATCAATGAAAACTCCCTTTTTAGAGGTTTTTGCAAAACTGTCTTCATGAATCTTGGCTTTGCCTTTCCGGCTAAAAGAGCATTTCTTCTAACTTCATAATACACAAAGTATTATTTCAGTTTTCAGAAAATGCTTTTTATCTCGCAAATCCAAAACCAATCTCCACAAAGCTCATTTTGCAAAAACCTCTTTATATTGACCAATCTATATTACTAGCAGCACCAGTAAAAGAAATAGAAATTCTAATTGTATTTGATGTCCTATATCCAGGCTCGTAAGCTGTATTTTCACCAGTATATAAGAAAACTTGTCCTATTTCATAATAAATATGAGCAACTTCAAACAGCTGAAGCTCAATGTGAAGGCCCATTGTTCCAGCCCAAACTGAACCAAAGTCACCACCTATAACGTTGTTTATTTGTCCACCTGAGTAGCAGAAATCTAAGAAAGCATAAACATAAGGAATACATGAACCTAAAAATTGCTGTCCATAATAATTCAGTTTGAGAACATTTCTTGCCATAAACGTCATATTCTCTGGCTCAACCCACCAAGTTTGACCTTTGAGGGTTTTTGCATATTCTGGAATGTGGTCTCCAGCAAAAATACGCATTTCAAATTCATCTGAAAGTCCAATGGACCACAAATTCAATCCATCTGAATCTACTGCTTGATGAATACTTAGACCACCTTCTGCATAAAGCCAAATCTTCCAGAAATCAGCAACACCCCCTTCATCCTTGGAGAGATTTAAAAACTTTGGAGCCCAAACAAATTTAAATTCAGTAGAAATTCCAGACATTTTTCCCGTCTTAAGAAGTAGCTGATTAAACTTTCCATACAAATCAAAACTAAGGCTTAAAAGCTGTCTATTGTGTGATAAATCCGGAGTACCTTGCAATATTAGGCCATAATAATCACCATCTGGTCTAAAGTAATCAAGAAGAGAGAATGGGTGCCCTGTTCTGTTCTCACTCTGCATTAGAGGATCCATAGCAACTTCCCATTGACCATCCAAGGAAAAACGGAGTGTAAACAAATCATTGTTAGCTTGCTCACTCCAGCCTATACCCTGAGCAATACCGGCTTTCCAAGAAGCATATAAAACATCATAGCTAGAGTTTTCACTGATAGGTGACCCTGACACCAAAGGCATTCCAGTTTCAGGATTCTGTGTAATTGTCCTTGCAAGAGTGCCTGTAGCAATCTCTGCCCCCACTTCCGTTTTACGCCCATCAACGAGCGTGATACCTCCTAGACCAATATAGCTACGTACACTGGAGGGAAAAACACCAGCCCAAAAATCTGGATGCGTTGTCACCCCGGTCAAACGAGATGTAAAAGAAAGTGCAAATAAGCAAGTGCCCAAATTTATAATAAGCAAAAATAATAAAATTTTACGTTTCACAAGCCTAATTGTATGAATTAACGCATTAAAGCACAAGTTTTTTCTTTCTAGGGTTGAATTTCAAGTTTAAAAATGCTAACTTAATCTCGCTGTCCATGAATTATTGTCTGCAACATGCCTATAACATGCTTGCTTCCAACATTCATCAAAGACATCCGGGCCTGTAGCTCAGCGGTTAGAGCAGAGGACTCATAATCCTTTGGTCGAGAGTT
>CAVEGR010000129.1:0-14424 GCA_963615565.1 Phocaeicola massiliensis
GCATAGTAGAACTCATCTTCTCCAATCTTAAATGAAAGTTTAAGAGTAGAATATCCATCATCAATTGTAAGAACTGAACCCTGGAGGTAGTCACTGTATGCTTGGTATGCAGCAGCAGCGGCAGCCTTGACTTCATCAACTGTAATGAAGTCTGGGTAATCAATTGTAATAACGTCATCCTTCAAAGAAATTGTTGCAGTATAGCCAAAGAGTGAAATACTTGCGGAAAGACCTTCTTCACTAATTGTTTCAGCAACTTCTTCTGCAGTCTCAACAACTGTATCTACAACCTGCTGAGCAGCTTCTGCAAACTGAGCAAGATAAGAAGCAATTACAGATTCAATGTAAGCTGGAAGAACATCCATCACAGCCTCTTCAGCAATAGCAAATTCTTCTACGCCCCAGCTCTCTGGATAATAAAGTGTAAGAACACCGTCAGATACGCTGTAGTAAATCTGGCTTAAGTCATAAACGGAACTAAATGCCTGATATGCTGCAAGTGCTGCTGCATCAATATCAGCTTCTGAAATCATTGATGCTGGATATGTAATTGTAGCTTTGCCCTTATCTGCAACAACTGTGACATCACCTTCAGTAAAGAGTGTGTATGTCTTCACTACAGGAACAAAGACAACTGCTTCTTCAACTACAGGTACCACTTCTTCAACTGCTTCTTCCGTTACTTCTTCAACTTCCTCAGTAGCCTCAACAGGCTGAGAAGCATAAGATGCAAGAACTGATTCAATATAAGCTGGAAGAACATCCATCACAGCCTTTTCTGCTACAGCAAGTTCTTCTACGCCCCAGCTCTCTGGATAATAAAGTGTAAGAACACCGTCAGATACGCTGTAGTAAATCTGGCTTAAGTCATAAACGGAACTAAATGCCTGATATGCTGCAAGTGCTGCTGCATCAATATCAGCTTCTGAAATCATTGATGCTGGATATGTAATTGTAGCTTTGCCCTTATCTGCAACAACTGTGACATCACCTTCAGTAAAGAGTGTGTATGTCTTCACTACAGGAACAAAGACAACTGCTTCTTCAACAACTGGAGTTACATCTGTAGCTTGTGTCTCCTCAACAACTGGAACCTCTTCTTCAACTGGAGCTTCTTCCTTTGTTGGTTCTACTGTTGGCTCTACAGTAGGTTCAACAACTGGTGTTGTTTCTTCAGCTGGGGTTGTCTCTTCAGCTGGTTCAGAAACAACAGGTTCAGCAATACTAATACCACCAAGATCCTGTTTTGGCACTGTTGAACATCCAACAAGAGCAAAAATCATTGTAAAAATTAAGAGTGCCAAACTAATGGCCTTTGAAAAACGTCTCACGAATTTCCTCCTCATGATATCCGTAATTCTATAAATAAAGATAAAAAACTACCATCTATAATAACACACGAAAATGCAACTGGATACAGAAAAAAGCACTTTTTCTCGAAAAAGTGCTTTTATTCTAAAAGACCCGCTAAAAGCGGGCCTCTTTTTCTTTGATTACATCAAATCTTTTGGCTTGCGAGCCGTGTTTCCGGTCTTTACGCAATATGCAATGTGATGAAGCTTACCATTCTCAAAAATGGACTTTGTCTTAATTTGTCCACCCCAACGACTTATAAGAATCTTCTCTCCTTCACGACGAGCGTTTTTAGAAATAGCACCTGCCATATGTATCCTCCATAAATTAACAAACATTGCAACTACAACAGAACAAATATAGACCAAAGAGGGTCTTTAAGTCAAACCCTATTAAACGTTAAAAACCACAAATGGTTGAAAAAAAATTGCCATAATATAAAATAAAATCAATCATGAGTTGTAGATTGTCCCAAATAACTAGAAAAATTTTTCTTCTCCCTGTAGTTGCTTATCAAAAGCTCATTTCTCCATTCTTAGGGCAGAACTGTATCTATAGTCCAACATGCTCACAATATTTTAAACTTGCAGTAATGAAACATGGAATTATTAAAGGTACAATACTTGGAATTACAAGGATTTTAAGATGCAGTCGTTTTTATCTAGGTGGACAGGATCCAGTGCCAAATGAATTCAATTTCAAATACATAAGAGACAGCAGGACCATATTCAAACGACCTAGAAACTACTGAACCTAACCTTCTCTGCAAATATCTTTAACAAAAGACCTTAGCACCTTCATTGCCTTCTCATTGTGTCCGCCTTCAGGAATAATTAAGTCAGCAAATTCCTTTGTTGGTTCAATGAAAGAGAAGTGTCCTGGACGAACAACTTCCAAGTACTGTTTTACAACACTCTCAACCGTTCTTCCCCTCTCTAAAATATCTCTCTGAAGTCTTCTGATAAATCTAATATCATGAGGAGTATCAACATAAATCTTTAAATCCAAAAGCTCGCGAATCTCTGGAACATATAAAATCATAAGTCCATCTAAAATTACCAAGGGAGCTGGTTCAATTCTAATGGTTTCTTGTCTTCTGCAATGATGCACAAAGTCATATTGTGGCATCTCAATAGCCTTTCCTGCTTTCAAGTCTTTAATCTGTTGACATAAAAGATCATTATCAAAGGCATCGGGATGATCAAAATTGAAGGCCGTGATGTTGGCGTTGTTGACAAAAGATGCGCTCTTGTAGTAACTGTCCTGTGCAATTGACACAAAAGATTCGCTAACTTCAGCAATCTTGCGAACTATTGTGGATTTTCCACTTCCACTTCCACCGGTTATTCCAATTACTTTAACATCTTTCATTTGATTCCCCTATAAAGACATATTGGCGTTATATAAATGATAAATTGTTGTACTTTCAAACAAATCTCCAGCCTTTAAAATACAAGATGGAAACTGTGGCTCATTAACAAAGTTAGGATAAAATTCTGTCTCTAAACAGAAACCTCCATGAGTAGCATATCCTTCTTCTCCACGTATATAATTTCCTGTGTAGAAATGAAATGCAGGAAGATCTGTGTATGCAACCAAAGTACGTCCAGTTTTAGGGTCATAGACCTTAGCAAATTGCGTAAATCCATGAGAAGACCCATCAAGGCGGTCAATCACATAGGCATGATCATAGCCACAAGTAGAAGATAATTGAGCATCATTAATATCTTGTCCAATAGGTTTGGCAGTAGAAAAATCCCACGGTGTTCCAACAACCGGTATAAAGGAACCGGTTGGAATTAAATTTTCATCTACTTCAAGAATTTTTGAGCTATTAAATTGAGCAACATGATTAAAGATTGTATTGTCAACAGCCTCAGTTTCACCACTTAAATTAAAGTAAGCATGATTTGTAAAATTGATAGGACAATTCTCAGTGCAGCTAATGCTGTAATGTATTCTAAATAATCCATCTGAGGAAAGTGAGAAACGTACTCTAGCATCCAAATCACCTGGAAAACCATCATCTAATTCTGAAACTTTAATTAAACATGTAAAGCCATCTGTTTCTTTTCTGATGTCCCAAATTCTATGTCTAAGGCTATTTTTTCCACTATGTAACAAATTTGGGCCATTGTTTGCATCAAAACTATATGTTTTTCCATTAAATGAAAAAGAAGCTCCACTTATTCTATTTGCAAACCTTCCAACTGTCAAACCAAAGTTAGCATTTGAATTTAGCACTGTAGATAGATCTTCTATAGCATTATGATAATGAAGCAAAATATTTGAAATCTTACCTTCCTTATCTGGTCCACAGAGAGATGTCAAAGCACACCCCAAATTCAAAATGGAAAACGAATAATCGCCATTTGAAAACGACAACTCTTTGACATCCATATGCACCTCCACTTACTTCTGATCTGAGTCCTTGCTCTTTAGAACTGCAAGGTAGGCGCTCTGTGGAATCTCAACATTTCCAACAAGCTTCATGCGCTTTTTACCTTCTTTTTGCTTCTCAAGGAGCTTTCTTTTACGAGTAATATCGCCGCCATAACACTTTGCAGTGACATCTTTTCTAAAAGCGTTAATAGTCTCACGAGCAATAATATTTCCACCAATTGCAGCTTGAATTGGAATCTTAAACTGATGTCTTGGAATCTCTTCCTGAAGCCTCTCACACGCCTGACGTCCACGCGCAACAGCGCTGTCTCTAAACACTAGCATACTAAGTGCATCACATGGCTCTCCGTTTACCAAGATATCCATTCTTACAAGATCTGTTTTTCTATATCCTATAACTTCATAATCAAAGGATGCATAACCTCGGGAGATAGATTTTAGACGGTCATAAAATTCAAACAGCACCTCTGCAAGAGGCATCTCATACACAAGTTCCACACGCTTTTCATCTATGTAATTCATGCCAGTCTGCACCCCGCGCTTTTCCATGCACAGAGTAATAACTGGTCCCACATAACCCGATGGTGTTATGACGCTAGCCCTTATATAAGGCTCTTCTGCGTAATCTATTCTCACCTGCTCTGGATACTCAAGAGGATTATCCACTTCAAGAACGTCACCATTTTTCATATGGATAAGATAACGAACAGAAGGACTGGTTAAAACAATTGAAAGACCAAACTCTCTTTCAATTCTCTCTTGAACAACCTCAAGATGAAGCATTCCCAAAAAACCACATCTAAAGCCCTGTCCAAGAGCAATTGAGCTATCTTTTTCATAAACCAGTGAAGCATCATTCAGTTTAAGTCTATCAATAGCATCCTGAAGCTCTTCATAATCATTAGTATCAACAGGATAAATTGAGCTAAATACAACAGGTTTTACTTCCTTAAAGCCTTCACAAGGAGAACTTGCTGGATTTGAAGCAAGTGTTACAGTATCGCCAACTCTAATATCCGCAATAGTTTTAATACCAGCAATGAAATATCCAACATCACCAGATCTAAGCGTTTTAGTTCTTACAAGATCTAATTGAAAAATTCCAACCTCTTCAACCTTATAGACAGCTTTACTGTTCATAAACATAATCTCTTGTCCCTCAGAGACAGAGCCTTCAAAAAGTCTGAAATGAACAATAACACCACGGTATGGGTCATAATGACTATCAAAAATCAAAGCCTTAAGAGGCTTATTGTCAGCTTCTTCTGGAGCAGGAATATATTGAACAATAGCTTCGTATAAAGCTGGCACACCTTCACCAGTTTTGGCCGATACTTTCTGCACCATATCTGGATCAAGACCTAAATCATGGTCAATCTGCTTTAGACAAGATTCAATATCTGCACTAGCAAGGTCAATTTTATTAATAACAGGAATAATCTCAAGATTATGTTCCATTGCCATGTATAAGTTTGCAAGTGTTTGAGCTTCAACACCTTGAGATGCGTCAATTAAAAGTAAAGCACCTTCACATGAACTAATAGCTCTAGAAACTTCATAAGAAAAATCTACATGGCCCGGAGTGTCTACAAGATTTAGTTCATAAAGCTCACCGTTCTTTGCTGTATATGGAATTGTAACTGCCTGACTCTTAATAGTAATGCCACGCTCTCTTTCAATATCCATATTATCAAGAATTTGCGTTTGAGCTGGGCCTCTAGAAGTAATCAGCCGAGCCGTTTCAATGAAACGGTCGGCCAATGTAGATTTACCATGGTCTATGTGAGCAATAATGCAAAAATTTCTTTTGTGTGCAGAGTCAACCATACCTTCTCCCTAGAAATTGTAAAGGACTTAAGAAATGTCAGAATTCTTTGGACCAATTTGCTCAAAACCAAGCAGAGCTCTAACTTCTCTGTCATCCAAGGTCTCTTTAGCAATCAGTTCATTAGCAAGAGTATCCAACTGATCTCTATTTTCTTCAAGTATTCTAGTTGCCTCTTTCATGCATTCGTCCAAAATAGAATTAACCTCTTCATCAATTCGTCTAGCAGTTTCTTCACTGTAGTCTTTATGCTGAGCAATTTCACGTCCAAGGAACAGTGGTTCGCCTTCAGAACCTAGTGAGATAAATCCTAACTTGCTCATGCCAAATTCAGTAACCATTCTTCTTGCAATCTCAGTTGCTTGCTTGATATCTGAACTTGGACCTGTTGAAGTTTGGCCATTGAGCATCTTTTCTGCAATATATCCACCCATAGCCATTTTAATATGGCTCATAAGAGTACTCTTCTTCATGTAAGACTGATCCGTTTCAGGAAGACCCATTGTTACACCACCAGCATTTCCATGTGGGATAATTGTAACTTTATAAAGAGGATCAATGTCTTCAAGATAGTAGAACAAAAGAGCATGACCTGCTTCATGATAAGCAGTAAGTTTCTTGTCTGCATCTGTCATCACATGACTTTTTCTAGCAACACCAAGGACCATCTTATCACGTGCTTCTTCAAAATCTTTCAAAGTAACGCTTGTTCTGTTCTCTCTAGTTGCATACAAAGCAGCCTCATTGACCAAGTTGGCAAGATCAGCGCCAGAAGCACCAGAGGTGGCTCTTGCAATAATGCTTAAGTCTACATCTGGACTAAGCTTAACCTTTGCAGCATGAATCTTCAAAATATCTTCACGTTCTTGAATATCTGGAAGAGAAATTGCAACCTGTCTATCAAAACGCCCCGGTCTAAGAAGAGCTGGGTCAAGGACATCGGCTCTATTGGTTGCAGCTATCACAATTACACCAGATGTTGTGTCAAAACCGTCCATCTCTACAAGAATTTGGTTGAGGGTCTGCTCACGCTCATCATGTCCGCCACCAAGACCACTTCCACGAGAACGGCCTACTGCATCAATTTCATCAATAAAGAGAATACATGGTGCATGCTTTCTGCCCTGATCAAAGAGGTCACGAACCCTAGCAGCTCCCATACCTACAAACATCTCAACAAAGTCTGAACCACTTGTATGGAAGAAAGAAACACCTGCCTCACCGGCAACCGCCTTTGCAAGAAGGGTTTTACCTGTTCCTGGAGGGCCAACCAAAAGTACGCCTTTAGGAATCTTTGCACCAATAGCTTCAAACTTCTTTGGGTTCTTCAAGAACTCTACAACTTCCTGAAGTTCATACTTAGCCTCTTTCTGTCCGGCCACATCTTTAAACTTCACCTTGATGTCTTTATCGGAATACTGCTTTGCATGGCTTTTGCCAAATTGCATGAGCTGGCCATTGCCTGTAGATTGCTTTAGCAGCATAATTGTAAATCCGATAAATATAATCCACGGAATAAGTTGAATAATCAAAGAAAGGATAGAGATGTCCTGATCTGAACCTCTCACATCAACATTGTACTGTTCCAAATAACTTAGAAGTTCATCATCATAATAAGGAATTCTTGTCTTGTAAGTTCCACCATCAGTAGCAACAAATTCAATGTTTGTACTATTCTTGATGTTAGCAGATTTAACCTTTCCGTTTTCTACAAGAATTTTAAAATTACTGTAAGAAACCTCTGGAGTTGAAGCGCCCTGATTAAACAGTGTAAATGCAAAAATGATAATCAAAACGGCAAAAACAATCAGCCCAATTCTGTTTTTTCTAGAGCTAAATGGATTGTCTCCATCATTTTGAGGTCTATATCCGTTATTGCCATTACCTCTTCCGCCATTGCCATTTCCATTGGAATTGCCAGAACTGCCAGACCTGTCATTGTATTTAGGTCTCCAGTAATCATCTGGATTGGTCTTTTTCTTTTCCTTTTTACCTTTGGATTCTTTATTAGAATCCTCTGTTTTTTTTGCATCAATTCCAGCAAAAGAAGTAGGTTTGACCTTCTCCATTTGATCATATGGAGTCTCTTTCCAATAAGACTTGGTTTTATCTGCTTCGCTTAAGCCATCATCCGAGTTGTTTGCAGAATTATTTGCAGAATTCTCTGTCTGTGGCTCTTCAATTTTTGTCTCTTCAGGAGCTTTAGAAACTTCCTGATCTTTATCTTTTTCTTCCATAAGTTAACCTTTATGCACAATATATAAAGTTAAGACGTTTGGGGCAAGAGAAGAACGAAACTTCACACAAATTCTATCAAACCCACCGTAACAACTTCCAAAAACAGCACAAAGACCATCTTCATCCACCAAAACTGGAACCCAAATTCTTAATTCTTGTGGAATTTTCATATCTTGAAGTAGTCTTAGCACTTTTTTTGTTCCACCTTTAAGTCTAATACTATCACCTATCCTTGCAAATCTTAGTTTGGGTTTTCCTTTAAACATAGTAGAATCCATCCAAAGACTTTTCTCTGTTCCATATGGTTTGGCATTTTTACCACTTAGAAATGTCAACTTTGATGTAACAGACGGGATTACTATTTCTTGATCTCTAAATGGATCAAATTCAATTTCAAATAATTGATTCTGTGCAGAATAGTCTGTATTTTCTTCTAATTGCAAAATTTTTATAAAACCATCTTTAATTAAAACAATAGCCCCATTGGCACAAATCTTTTGATTTTTATTATCTTCAACTGCTTCACAGACCCTCATTACCAAGGTCATAGGCATTTCTGTTTGAAGATTTGAATAATTCCATAAGTCAAAAAGGGCCAATGTTTTTTGAGCTGGATTTAGAGCTTTAAAAGTTTCTACTGAAATAAAATCTTTAAAATTATTTTGAACATAAGACAAAGTCTTAGCTGATTTACTTAAAGAAAGCAAAACGTTCTCACCTTCAGGCCAGAATTCTCTAACTTTTGGAAAAATTTCATTTCTCATTTTATTTCTAGAATAAGAGACATCTTCATTAGTGGAATCAGTACTCCAAGAAAAGCCTTGCTTTCTCAAATATTCTTCCAAATCTTTACGGTTAAAGTCTAAAAGAGGTCTAATTAAATGGCGCTTGTCGTCTCTTTGAGAAATTCCTGCCAAAGAACTTACAGGAGAACCTGCACAAAGGCGCATTGCAACAGTCTCAATTTGATCTTGTCTATGATGTGCTGTAGCAATAAAAGAGCAATTGTGTAAATGCCTTTTTTCTTCTAGAGCTTCATATCTTAAGATACGAGCAGCATCTTCAACTCCTTTAGAACGTCCTTTGGATAATTCTTGAATCTTACCTCTAACAATGGTACAGATTTCAAGTTTAACACCAATTTTTGCACAATTAGTCTTATTTAAGGCTATCTCTTGCTCCAATTCCTGTTTATCTCTTAAATTATGATTGACATAAATGGGATATACTTTTTCTTTTCCAAGAGCCCTTGTTGCAAGAAGTAAAAGAGCAAGAGAATCACATCCACCAGAAAAGGCAACAATAATTCCTTCTTGTGGATTTTCACAGAGAGTAAAGAGCTTTTTACAAAAGTCCTTTTCTATTGTATTCAAGCTGCAGTTCCTCCACGCTCTCTCCATTGATAAACTTTACTATTGCCATTGCAGCATCGTTGATTGCATTATCAAGAGCTTCTTTTTTAGAAATATCGGTCTCTCTTTGGAGGACATGATCTACGACCTCAACTCCCTCAGATGGGCGTCCTATTCCAATGTAGATGCGGATAAAATCCGTCCGTCCAAGATTGGATGCAATACTGTTTAGCCCTTTTTGACCAGAGGCCCCTCCACCTTTTTTTATGCGTAGACCACCAACTGCAAGATCCATGTTGTCGCAAACAACAACATATGTAGCATCCTTGTCAAAGTATTTAATTACTTGCCCGCTATTGTTCATATAGGTAAGAGGTTGCACCAATGAGGCTTTTTGTGAAGTTTCGTTGTTAACAACACCCATAGAGCTGTCAGATCCTACGACCTTTGCTTCTCTGTATAAACGGAAGCAGCGTTTCCTCAACTTAACATGAAGAAACGCTGCTGCTTTGTCTACGGCATCAAAGCCAACATTGTGGCGCGTATGCTCGTAAGTGGCTCCAGGGTTACCCAAGCCAAAGACTACAATCATACAATCTGAAAATCAGCATGAAGAAGAGTATCGTACATGATATTCTCTTGAAGAGCCTTAAAAATGCACTTGTATGTCTTGCCATCAAGAACTATCTCACATTCATCACCAATGCCAAGCTTTCTGAGATCAAGCTCAAAATCATGTGCATTAAGAACAATGTGGAAGTTTCCTTCTTTACCATACATCTCTGCTGGGAAAGAACCTGCACGAACAAGTCTTCTTGAACCTGCTGAACCAAAGTCTTCTGTTCTGAGTGTTGCGTTAATTGTAACCATAATTTCCTCCTACTCTCATTGGTCTGCACTAATTTCTCTACAGCCAATTACCATTGAACATTTAGCCTCCATTTATGGTGAGGCGAACCGTGAGTTACTATAACAAACTAAGAGAAACTTGTCCACATAGCAATAAAATTGTACATTATGTGCATGTCAAACAAGAAAAGCCCAATTAAGTTTGTACTTATAGCTATAATTTCAATTGTAGTCATACTCCTAGCTTTAGATCTCTTTGGAGTTATAAATTTAGAAGGAAGAAAACCTTCTAACTACATTTCCTATCCAGAATTTACTTCACAAGTCAATGCCGGAAAAGTTACAAGCGTAACTATCACAAGCTCATATATAGAATACACTTGTGAAGGTGTTTCATACAAAACAACAAATCCACATTACGACAGTTTAGTCAAAGATCTCCTTCAAGAAGATATAGAAGTTATAGATAAAACCAAAAACTCCACGTTAAATGACATTATGGATGGTCTATTTAATGTGCTTTTCTTTGGTCTTATTGCATTTGGAATATACAAGCTAATTGATTACAGCAGAAAGACTTTCCGTGTTGTCAAACACACAGGGGTCACCTTTAACGATATTGCAGGAATGGACAATGTAAAAAAAGACATGACAATTTTAGTAGATGTCTTGAAAAATCCAGAAGCATATAAAGCAAAAGGAATAAGACCAATAAAAGGTGTCATTCTTGAAGGTCCTCCAGGAAACGGTAAAACACTATTTGCAAAAGCACTAGCTCAAGAGGCTAACGTAAGATTCATAGCAACTAAGGGTGCAGATTTTCAAAGTGCTATGATGTCCATGGGTGCAAGAAAAATTAAAATGCTTTTTTCAAAAGCAAACAGAAACAAACCTTGCATAATATTTATAGATGAATTTGACAGCATTGGAGAGCGTAGAAATTATGCAGGAACTGGCATAGATAAAGAAAATAATAGGATAATTACTGCAATGCTCAATGAAATGGACGGCTTTGTTGCAAATAACGGACTTTTAGTTATAGCAGCCACAAACTCATTTGCATCCTTAGATCCTGCATTAGTCCGTCCAGGACGTTTTGATTTAAAATACCACATTGGAGATCCTGATTTAAGTACACGAATTAAATTGGTTCAACTTTACACAAAAGGCAAAATCTTATCTCCAGAACTTAATGAAAACAACCTCGCCTCTTGCTTTGACGGTTTAAGTTGCTCGGCAATTGAAGCACTTCTAAATGAAGCAACCTCAATTGCAATGCAAGACCCAAAAGCAGCAGGTATTATAAACTATGAACATATCAAACTTGCAGCCAGCAAAATTGGTTGTAAACTTTCTAAAGGAGTAAAATAATGAGAAAACTTACAAATTTAGCAATCTTAGCAATGGTTGTGCTTCTTGCAGTCTCGTGTGCTACAACTACAACAAATACTGCAAACAAAACAATTAGCGTATCTGGAACCGGCTCTGTAAATCTCAAAGCAGACAATGTGTCTTTCAGAGTTGAGATATCTGAAACAGAAGAGACAACAGCTCTTGCCCAGCAGGCTACAAACAAAAAAATGAGTCAGCTTTTGGCAATTCTACGTGAAAACGGCATCTCTGATGACGATATTTCCACCACAGCTCTCAACTTTTCCACAAACTACACGTGGCGTGATGGCCAACAGCAGAAACTTGGCGAAACGGTGAGCCAGACAGTCTATGTGCGCATGTATAATCTAGACGGTTTTGCTTCTTTAGCCGATGCCATTGGCTCCAACATCTCTGGTCTTAGTTTCTATAATGTCACGTTTGGCTCTTCTCAGAGCGCTGAAGCAGAAAACAAGGCTCGTGAAATAGCATATGCCAATGCTCTTAAAAAAGCTCAAACATATGCACAAGCTGCAGGACTCACTCTTGGGCAGCCACTTACAATTCAAGACAGCGGTTCTTATACATACAGTAATAAAATGAGTACTGATGCAGTTGTGTTTGCTTCAGCCGCAACAGAAAGTGCTTCATACAGCACAGAAACACCAACAGGTCCACTGACAGTTTCTGCATCTGTTGATGTAATTTTTGAGATTAAATAATCTAGTTGACTTTCAGGGCCTCTTAACTGTATAGTGCAAAAGCGAATTGGCCGTTAGCCTAATGGTTAGGGCACCGGGTTTTGGCTCCGGTTGTGGTAGTTCGATTCTACCACGGCCAGTTTTCTTTTTTATAAGGTTTTTGCAATTGCAAAAACCTTTTTTTATCCCAAAAAATTTATTGGAAAAACTCTATATTCAAGTGGAAGTTCTAGTTTCTTGTTCTTAGTTAAAAGAACCCATGCACTTCCGCTTCCTGTTAAAAATAACCTTTCATCTGAAAGGACTTCAATTTCAGGCCTTTTATTAACAAGTTCAAAATCGTTTCTAAATCTCCAAGACGTAAAATCTTTCTGATACTCTGTTTCTAGGAAATCTTTACGTTCAAGAAGCTGAATGACCTTTCTATCATTTAATGCCTCATAAGCGGCCTTTGTGCTTATTTTTTTGCCTCTTGGTACAATAATATACCCTTGTAGGTCACTTCTTACCTTAATTGGAGTTACAATTTCTCCTACTCCAAAGACAGCCGCAACTGAACAATTGGAAAGAAAAAATGGAACATCACAACCAACATTTGCACCTAGCATTATCAGCTCTTTTTCACTCAAATGGGCATTAGAATCTTTTGTTAATGAATTTAACGCTAATAGCACACTTGCAGCATCTGAAGATCCACCACCAAGTCCGCTTTGATCTGGTATATTCTTTATAAGATTAACAATAATTGTATCTTTTATACCTGTAAAATCACGCCAAAGACATATGGCTTTATCTATTGTTGACTTTCCAGCTGCAACAAGTGACTCTAATCCAGAGACTTGTGTTTTTGCTTTTCCATCTTTTACATTGCAAAGAGAAATCTTGTCAAAAAGATCTACTTTTTGAAATATTGACGATATTGGATGATAGCCATCTTCTCTCATTGGGCCTACTGCTAAATGAAGATTAACTTTTGCAGGAGCTAGAAGTTGAAATTGAGTTTCTTCTCTTGTCATTGCCAAACTCCAAGTTCAATTAATTTTTCAGTTGTTTTTTCATTCCATCCCTTGTTTGCCATTGGATTACCGGGACTAGGATGAATTATTGAAGATACAACTCTATTATTGTCTTTATTAACTTTTTCCAACTTTACTTGAGCATATTTTCCAACACCAATGAGAATTTCAGGGCAAATTAAATCAAGGATATCGGCTAAATAAGCATCACAGAGACGCTCAAGCGTGGCCTTTTCTTCGCGAGGAAGATGATCTGGTGTAAAATTTTTTGCTGTCTTACCAGCTTCAAGAAAGCCAAGTGGGCAGTAGTTAAATACCGCATGAGAGTTAAAAAAGCTGGAAGGATTAGGATAACGTTGAGAAAAAAGACCCCAAAACCGCCTTCCACTACCTTCAGATCTAGGACAATTGAAGCCTAAAACAGGCCTATTAGGGTGCTCTCTTTGAGGTTTTTCAACTGGCACCTCAATTTTCATCCAATTTTTTACAAAATTGACTTCACCAAATGGGACTCCGGTTTGCATCATCCCAAAAGGTCCTGGATTCATTCCAAGAAAAAAGGCCTTTACATGAGGATGAACATATTGGCTTAAATAAAGCTCATGTGCCTGCCAAGCATAAGAAAGTGGGTTGTAAATATAGCCATCAAAAGTAAATGCTAAGCCATCTACCTCAGAGCTAAATTTCTTTGTTCTTGCAAGCAATGTCTGTGTAAAATCCATGGCCACATTATGAATTGCTTTAAAGTCACTTTCAAGGGGTTTCTATCTGTATTATATTCTTGCAGCCTTGGACAATGTCTTTGTAGGTTGTTTCAAAATCACCGGTATACCATGGATCTGCAACATCTCTATCTAAAAGCATTGAGACTTTTGATTTAGGATCATTTCCAGTCATTCGCATAACATTTGCGTAATTGTATTTGTCCATTACTTTTATTAAATCAAAGTTCTCATAATCTTTTGCTGTTATTTGCCGTGCATGATGAGAAAATCCATGTATCCCATGCTTTTCCAAAGTCCTCTGTGCTGGAGGATAAACATTATTTCCAATTTCTTCTCTACTTGTTGCAGCAGAATCAACAACAAACTTTTCTGAAAGCCCGGCATCTTCTACCATCTTAGTAAAAATAGCCTGAGCCATTGGACTGCGGCATATATTGCCGTGGCAGACAAATATTATCTTCACTTCTATTTTTCCTTCCTCAAATGCCGTAAACTGCCGTATTCTGCCATAATATGCAAACTCTATAACGATAACAGGCATTGACGGCTTTAGGCTATTTTCCAAAATACGGCAAATCGTGGCAATACATG
>CAVEGR010000130.1:0-15078 GCA_963615565.1 Phocaeicola massiliensis
GAGAGGTTTTTGCAAAATGAGCTTTGTGAAGATTGGTTTTGGATTTGCGAGATAAAAGGCATTTTCTGAAAACTGAAATAATACTTTGTGTATTATGAAGTTAGAAGAAATGCTCTTTTAGCCGAAAAGGAACTGTAGCAAAGCAAGTTGAACAATTTATACGAAGTTATGATTTCAAGATTCAAGGAATTATCTTTAGCCAATATGAGTATATGGCTAAAGATGATGACACAGAAGGTTGAAATTAGAACAAGTAGAAATGTTCAAATTGGGTTGATACAATTCCGGATACAAAGCCAAGATTCATGAAGGCAATTTTGCAAAAACCTCTGGAATACTGAAATAAAATGCTGAATGTGATACACTCAAAACTACATACACATATATAATGGAGGATATATAAAATGATTAGAAAAGCAAGCGAAATAGTTCCTAATAAAGCAGAACACAGATTTGGAGGGGACGGCTTCATTGTATCAAAAAGATTGATAAATTCAGATGCAGAGCTTAATGGAAAAGGTAGACTTTTTTCTCATACCACAGTAGCTCCTCATTCTGGAATTGGATTTCACAAGCATGAGGGCGACACTGAGATTTACTATATTCTCTCTGGAAAGGCTAATTACAACGATAACGGCACAATTGTCCCTATTGAGGCTGGAGATGTGACATTCACACCAAGTGGAACAGGACATGCTGTTGAAAACCCATATGATGAGCCAATGGAGATGATTTCTCTGATTATTTACAGCTAAAATGTAATATGAATAAAGAAAGTAAGGTGACTATAACAGATGTAGCAAAGGCTGCAGGAGTAAGCGTAAGTACGGTTACTCATGCACTGAATGGCAAACGTCCTGTCAGTAGAGAGAACAAAGAAAAGATACTTAAAGTCATTGAGGAAGTAGGTTATATTCCTTCCTACAGCGCCAGTCATCTAAGGAAAGGCCGTTCTGGTATTGTAGGTTTTTTTGCTGTTGATATCACAGAAGACTTTTCTTCTAAAATTCTCAAGGGTGCAGAACGTGGCTTGTCTGAGTCCGATATCTCTATGATGATTGCTTCAGGAGAAGAGTTTGGCTCTGATTATGTGAAAGCTCGCAAGTTTTTTCAGCGCTATGGTGTTGAGGGGCTGATTGTTTGTCACCATCTTTCTGTGGATGCAAGTGCATTAGCTGAGTTTTCTAAAACAGGCTTGCCTGTTGTTTACATTAATAACAGCGTGCCAAAAGAGGTTTCCGTTTTACCTGATAATCATTATGCCGGCTCTATTGCCGCGGAGCACCTTCTCAAGCAAGGAGCAACTCATCTAGCCTTCCTTGGTGGCCCAAAAGACAGACTTTCTACAAAATATCGGTATGAAGGCTATAAACAGGCCATCATTGAGCATGATGGAAAGTTGCCTTCTGGGTGTGTGATGTTTGCAGATTACACATATCAGGCTGGTTACACGCTAGCTGAAAGGCTCTTTTCTCTTCATCCCGATATTGATGGCATTTTCTGTGCAAATGACTATATTGCTGCAGGTGCAATGACATATGCAGAGTCAATAGGCAAACATTGTCCCAATGATGTGAAGATTGTTGGGTGCGATAACAGAGATTTTTCTCTTTTTTGGAGAACTCCAATTACTACAATTGAGTTACCTTTGGAGGAGATGGGGATTACTGCCACACGACTTTTGAAAAATAAACTAGAAGGGAAATTGGAAGAGAATGCAGAAAATGTGGAGAAAGTTCTGTTGAAACCCGGTTTGATTCCGCGTAAGAGTTCATTGACCAGCTAAATGTAAAATGTTAGGCTTAGAGTATGAAGAAAAGACAAATTAAAAAAATTATCGACACTTATTATTGGGATACTGATGAGGATATTATGCTTCCTCCATCGGTTGTCAGAGAAGAGCTTAGAGCAGAAGAAGTTTTCTATAGCAAAGCATTTATGATTTCAAATCCTGAAAAGGCTGCTGAATATCAGAAGCGTATTGCTGAAAAACTTGAAGAAGCTGCTAAGAAGGCAGAAGAGTAAGATTTAAAAAAACATCTGCAAGCAAATTATGATAAAGTCAACTTTTATGACCAAAAATGGTCAATAAAGTTGACTTTTGTTTTATTGTCCATTTGTTGACCATTTATTTCCAACATAACTTTCAAGTAAAAATCTTTTAAAAATCTTTCCTTTTTTGATTGACAGACATGTGACTTGTATAGTACTAGTTATTGCGTAGTGCGCTGTAAGCTACGCTACATATTGTGTAAAGTTATATAACTTTTAAATAATTATAGAGGGTATTATGATTAAGACAGTCATTAAAAGAGATGGAAGCAAGGTTGATTTTGACATTTCTAAAATTGAGAATGCTATTCAAAAAGCATTTGATGCAACTGGAAGAGAAGCAAATAAGCAAATCATTGGTCTTATTGCCCTTAGAGCTGCTGCTGACTTTGGCTCAAAAGTCCAAAATGGCGAAATTGGTGTTGAAGATATTCAGGATAGTGTTGAAATTACACTGTCACTTTGTGGCTATGGAGACGTAGCTAAGTCTTACATTCTTTATAGAAAGCAGCATGAGAATGTCAGAAATGTTGAACAGAACATGATTGACTATAAGAAGACAGTAGATGGCTATCTTAAAGCTGATGACTGGCGTGTCAAAGAGAATAGTACAGTCAACTACAGTATTGGTGGTCTTATTCTTTCAAACAGTGGTGCAATCACTGCTAACTATTGGCTTTCAGAAGTTTATGATGAAGAAATTGGTGAAGCACATAGAAATGCAGACATGCATCTTCACGATTTATCAATGCTTTCTGGTTACTGTGCAGGTTGGAGCCTTAAGCAATTAATAAAGGAAGGCCTTGGCGGTGTTGATGGAAAGATCTCATCTTCTCCGGCAAAGCATCTTTCAACTCTTTGTAACCAAATGGTAAACTTCATTGGTATTATGCAAAATGAGTGGGCTGGTGCTCAGGCTTTTAGTTCTTTTGATACATATTTGTCTGCATTTGTTAAAGCAGAAAATCTTAGCTTTAAAGAAGTTAAACAGTGTATTGAGAGTTTTATCTTTGGTGTAAATACTCCTTCTAGATGGGGAACTCAGGCTCCGTTCTCAAATATCACATTAGACTGGACTGTTCCACCAGATCTTAAATATCTTCCAGCAATTGTTGGTGGCAAGGAAATGGATTTCACATATGGCGACTGCCAGAAGGAAATGGACCTTGTCAACAAAGCATTTCTTGAGATTATGATCAATGGTGATGCCAATGGACGTGGTTTCCAGTATCCTATTCCTACATATTCACTTACAAAAGATTTTGACTGGAGCGAAACAGAGAATAATAAACTTCTTTTCTCCATGACAATGCGTTATGGCACTCCATATTTCTCTAATTACATTGGTAATACAGAAATGCAACCAAGCGATGTCCGTAGTATGTGTTGCCGTCTTAGACTTGACCTTAGAGAACTGAGAAAGAAGAGTGGAGGGTTCTTTGGTAGTGGTGAATCCACAGGTTCTGTTGGTGTTGTTACGCTTAACATTCCTAGGATTGCATATTTAGCAAAAGATGAAAAAGATTTCTATGCACGCCTAGATAAATTAATGGACATTGCAGCCCGCTCACTTAAGATTAAGAGAACAGCAATTTCTAAATTTCTAGAAAATGGCCTTTACCCATACACAAAGCGCTATCTTGGATCTTTTGATAACCATTTTAGTACTATCGGGCTAGTGGGAATGAATGAAGCTTGCTTGAATGCGAAGTGGTTGCGTTGCGATTTGACAGACCCACGTGGCCAGAAATTCTCTGCAGCTGTTCTTGACCACATGCGTGAGAGGCTTTCTGATTACCAGGAGCAGTATGGAGATCTCTACAACCTTGAGGCTACACCTGCCGAGAGCACTTCATACCGTCTAGCTATGCATGATAAGAAGCGCTATCCCGATATTATTACAGCTGGCACGGAGAAATCTCCATATTACACCAATTCATCTAACTTGCCTGTTGGCTTTACAGAAGACTTGTTCCGTGCTATGGATATTCAGGATGACTTACAAACTAAGTACACTAGCGGTACTGTATTCCATGTGTTCTTGGGAGAGCAGCCCTCTAGTTGGGAAGGTGTGGCAACCTTGGTAAGAAAAATTGCAAGTAATTATAAGTTGCCATATTTTACCATTAGTCCTACTTATTCAATTTGTAAGGATCATGGATATATCCAAGGTGAGCATTATACTTGTCCAAAATGTGGAGCTAAGACAGAGGTTTATTCACGTATTACTGGTTATTATAGGCCAGTACAGAACTGGAATATTGGTAAGACTCAAGAGTTTAAGGACCGTAAGACCTATAACTTTGGTGGTGCTATTAGTGGTACTTGCTATCATGATGCTGCAAAAGCAATTGAGGAAAGTGCTAAAGAAAGTGGTGCTGCTGGAGCGTCTACTTGTGAAGCTACTTGTGTTGCTTCTGAAGCTGTTAAGTCTAATGCAAAAGTGGCAGGAAACCTTTTGTTTACTACAAAAACATGTCCAAATTGCCCAACAGCAAAGGCTGCTCTTTCACGCAACAACATTGCTTATACAATAGTTGATGCACAGGAGAACAGTGAGCTTGCCAACGAGTATGGCGTCCTGTCAGTACCTACATTCTTTATTGATGGTGACAAAAACCAAGTATTAACTGGTGCTGGAGCCATTGTTAGTTGGGCTAACAATCATGCTTGATTTTGGCGGTTTCATCAGAGTTGATTCTGTCAACTATCCATCTTTAATATCTTGTACGTTATTTACTAGGGGCTGCAATTTTCGCTGCCCCTATTGTCATAATCCGGCTTTTGTTTTTTCAAATGACAGTACAAGTGTTGTGTTAGCGTCAGATTCACAGACTGCGGTTCAAAGTTCATATGTTCAAGAGACCTACTCAGTTGAAGAAGTTTTATCCTATATTCAAAAACGTTGTGGACTTCTAGATGCTGTAGTTGTTTCTGGAGGAGAACCTTGTCTTCAAAAAGGACTGAAGGATTTTCTTGCTCAAGTCAAACAACTGGGATTAAAAACTAAAATGGATACCAATGGAAGTATTCCCTCTGTATTAGAAGATCTCTTAGATTCTAAGCTTGTAGACTATGTTGCAATGGATATTAAGACAACTCCAGAAAAATACAAACTTGTTGGGTTTAACAATTATAAATTGATTTCAGAAAGCATTAGTTTAATTATGCAAAAGGCACCTGATTATGAATTTAGAACAACTTGCGTTAAGCCAATTGTTGAGGTTTGTGATTTTAAGGAAATTGGATCCTGGTTAAATGGTGCAAAACGCTTTTATTTACAGCATTTCAAAAATGAAGTTACATTAAATCCTTTATATTCAAATGCAATCTCTTTTACTGATGAAGAACTTTTTTCTATTGCAAATACACTAAAAACTGACATAAAATTCGTTGATATAAGATAAGAAGTTTTTTTGCAAAAAGCTCATAATTTTGAGGTTTTTGCTAAGACCTTTTCAGGAGGCTGTTATGTACTGTTACACACAGGTTACTTCCGATACTTACTACATTGGTTCAAGTGATAGGCGTCTTGCGCTTTTTGAGAATATCTATCCAATTCCAAATGGCGTTTCATACAATTCATATTTGGTTCTAGATGAAAAGACAGTTTTAATAGACACTGTAGATAAGAGCGTTGCAGATGTCTTTTTTGAGAATCTTGAACATTTATTGGCAGGACGTAAGCTGGATTATCTTATTGTAAATCACATGGAGCCAGACCATGCAGCCACAATTGGTGAGCTTAAAATTAGACATCCAGAGACTCAAATTATAGCAACAAAGCGTGCTCTTGAAATGATTGGACAGTTTTTTGACTCTTGTTTGGCATCTAATTCTCTAGCTGTCACAGAGGGACAGAGTTTGAATACTGGTAAACACAGCTTTACATTTGTTCTTGCACCAATGGTCCACTGGCCAGAAGTTATGGTCACGTATGACAGCTTCTCACATATTCTTTTTTCAGCCGATGCCTTTGGCACATTTGGAGCTTTAAGTGGCAACATCTTTGCAGATTATTATAATTTTCAAACACAATGGCTTTCTGAAGCTCGTAGATATTATACAAATATTGTTGGAAAATATGGTGTTCAAGTCCAAGGCTTACTAAAGAAAGCTCAGGGTTTGGATATTGCAATGATTTGTCCTTTGCATGGGCCAATTTGGAGAAATGATATTTCTTGGTTTGTTTCTAAATATGCTACATGGTCAAGTTATGAACCAGAAGAAAAGGCTGTTTTAATTGCATATGCTTCAATTTATGGAGGAACGGAGAATGCTGCTAACATTTTAGCTAATATGTTAGCAGAGAAGGGCGTATCAAATATTGCTATGTATGATGTTTCCGTTACACATCCTTCTTATCTTGTTTCAGAAGCTTTTAGATGTAGTCATTTAGTATTTGCAGCTCCAACTTATAATGCTGGTATTTTTACTAATATGGAGAATTTGCTTTTGGATCTTAAAGCACATAATCTGCAAAATAGAACTGTAGCTTTAATTGAAAATGGCAGCTGGGCTGCAGTTAGTGGAACACAAATGAAAACAATTTTAAGTTCAATGAAAAACATTACTGTTTTGGAAGATATAGTTTCAATAAAATCTACAGTTAAAGAAGAAAACTATTCCAAGTTGGGAAGTTTGGCTAGTACAATAATAGAAAATTTAAAATAAAGTGGTAGAATATGAAGGTAGTACTGAAGGGAAATAAGGGTGTTGATTTTACTCAGGGAAGTGTTTTAGGTAATATTGTCAAAATGGCTATTCCAATGACTTTAGCCTATTTTGTTAATGTCTTATACAGTGTTGTGGATAGAATTTATATTGGGCACATGCCAGAGGTTGGTTCACTTGCACTTACTGGAATTGGACTTGCGTTTCCCATTACTACTGTCATTACTGCTTTTCAGAATTTATTTGGGTCTGGTGGTTCACCATTATTTTCTATGGCTTTAGGAAGAGGGGATAAAGAGGCAGCAAAGAAAAACCAAGCTAACTCAGCATTTATGCTCATTTTAATGGGTATTGTGCTTACAATTGTAGGTTTTATTGTTAAAGATGATGTTCTTTGGCTCATTGGTGCATCAGAAAATACATTTACGTATGCTAATGAATATCTTGAGATTTATCTTCTAGGTACCGTTTTTGTTATGATATCTTTAGGGCTAAATCCATACATTAATGCACAAGGTTATGCTACAACTGGAATGTTGACTGTTGTAATTGGAGCTGTGATAAACATTGTTTTGGATCCTGTCTTTATTTTTGTTTTTAACATGGGCGTAAAAGGTGCTGCATGGGCAACAATTCTTTCTCAAGCTGTTAGTGCTATTTGGGTTTTGGCTTTTCTTTGTGGAAAGAAAGTTGGTGTTCGTCTTTCCTTTAAAGGCTTTATGCCAGATTTTAAAATCATTTGTAAGATTATGTCCCTTGGTTTGACTGAATTCTGTTTTGCTCTCACCAATAGCTCTGTTTCAATGCTTTACAATGCACAACTTCAACTTCTTGGCGGCGATAGTTGGGTAGGTGCCATGACTGTTGTTAACTCGTTACGTGAAGTTCTTATGACAATTCTGCATGGTATTACAGGTGCAACTAGACCTATCATTAGCTATAACTATGGTGCTAAGTGCTACAAACGAGTAAGAGAAGCAATAAAGCTTCTATTTACACTTATTTTCAGCTATTACGTTCTCACATGGGCTCTTCTTATGGCCTTCCCAGATTTCTTTGCAAGCCTTTTCCTTAAAGACACTTCAATGCTTGAGCAAACTAGAATTGGTATTAGGCTTTTCTTCTGCTTGCAGTTCTTTATGGCTTTTCAATCTACTGGACAAAGCACATTTACAGCCCTTGGAAAGGCACGATACGCTCTTTTCTTCTCTTTGCTTCGTAAGGCCTTCCTTGTAATTCCACTTACACTAATTCTTCCTAAGCTGTTTGGTCTTGGTGTTTATGGTGTTTTCCTTTCAGAGCCAGTATCCGATATTCTTGGTGGTCTTTCCTGCTTCACAACTATGATGCTGACTGTTTATAGAAAGCTACCTAAAGAGGATCGTCCAGAAGAAGAGATCAAAGTTTGAGTTTTTTTAGAAAGATCTCTTTAGAAAAATCTCTTTAGAAAATCTCCAACACCTAGGAAATATAGAGGTATCTTTTAATCTTTTCAGTTGGAGTTCTTTCAAAGGGCTGTTCTTGTAGTTTTATGTTATTTATTCTACTAAAAGAAGCAAGTTTTGCGTTAATGTCTCGTTTTAAACCTTCTAGAAATTCTTGAATGTTAATGCTTCCAAGAGCTTTTTGGATTTCTTGAATATCTAGTCTAACCATGGCGGTGAGATTTTTATTCTCAGGGATAACTAAGCTCTCAATGACATATTCTTGTGCATTAATGAGGTTTTCAATAGTATCGGGATAAATGTTTTCTCCATTGGCTCCCAAAATCAGGCTCTTACTACGGCCCTTTATTGCAAGTCTTCCATTCTCAAATGCACCAAGATCTCCTGTGCGAAAATAGCCGTCTTGAGTGAAGGCCTCTGCTGTGAGTTCTGGCATTTTATAGTACCCCTTCATGATAGTTGGCCCTTTGATTTGGATTTCGCCATCTTCTTGTGCAAGTCTTACATCAAGACCGTCTAGAACTTTTCCAAGTGTTCCTACTACATGGTCTTTTGGTCCGCAACCGGCTATGAATGGACTCGTTTCTGTCAGTCCATAACCTAGAGCATATGGGAAATTAGCTTTTGCCAAGAATTCTTCAACCTGTGGATCAAGTTTTGAGCCTCCTACGCCAAAGAACTTCATTCTTCCGCCAAAAACTTTAATCATTTTCTTGCCAATGATGTGGTGTATTGGTTTGGAAAGTAGTTTATTTTGCATAAGCTTGTTAAGTCTTGTACCTTCTTTAAACTGTGGCTGAATGGCCCTGTGATAAACTTTTTCAATTAAGAGTGGAACAGTAAGCATAATATGTGGTCTTACGTCTTTTAATGCCGGCATAAGCGATCCAACAGATGGTGCTTTTCCTAAATATGTAACAGATGCTCCATTCATAAGTATAAGTAATAAACCAATTGTAAATTCATAAACATGGCTTAATGGAAGAATTGATAAGGCTTTCCAACCGGGGTGAATTTTTATAAAAGGTGTAGAGCAAACTTTTGCGTTCCATACTAGGTTCTTATTTGTAAGCATTACACCCTTTGGGGTCCCAGTTGTGCCACTAGTGTAAATAATTGAGGCTATATCGTCCTCTTTGGGACATTGTTTTGCTAGTTTGTTTTCTTCTTCTGCCGTTATTGTTTCATTTTGAATGCTAATACCTTTTAGATTCTCAAAGCCTTCAGAATCTAAGTAATTCAGTTCTCTTACTGGAATAAAGGCCATGTCCTCAATTCTGATAATCTTAATATTATTTATTGTTCTTATTTTATGTGAGATTTGTGTTTTTGTTTCGTCTATGCTAACAACTTTCTTTATATTTGCTTTGTTCACAAAAACTATTTTTGCTTCACAGTGATTTAGAATTCTTTGTACTTCTTCCTTACTAAAGTTTGGAAGAATTGGAACTGCAACGCCACCTGCCATGTTGATTGCAAAGTAACTTAATCCCCAGTTTGGACAGCTTTCAGCAAGAATTGCTACTTTTGTACCTTTTGTAACTCCATGATTAACAAGAAATGATGCTATGCTCTTTGCCCATAATTGTAGCTGTCTGAAAGTCATGCTAGTTTCTGGTTTTTTGTATGTTGTAAGTGCAAGACGGTTAGAGTAGAGCTGTGCACACTCTTCTACCATATTCTTTATTGTATATTGTCCGTTAAGAGATATCATTTTTTTTGTTGCTCCTAATTTGACGAAATTTCAAAATCTGTCAACAAAAATATGATAACTTAACTACTTTATTTTGACAAGTATTATTTTTCTGTCAAAATAAAAATTTCAACGGATTATGCAAAAAAAGGCTGTATGTTATGAGTTTGAATCACCCAAAACTTACAGCCTGTGAAAATGAATGGTAGAGAGGTTTTTGCAAAAACCTCAATAAAAGTTATTTTGTCAAAACTTCTTTACTGTCCAGTATTTCTTTTCTTCTTTCTTTGCAAAGTTTAGCAATTTCTGCTAATGCTTTTCTTGCTCTTGAGGCAGAAACCTTAACACCTTTTTCTGTGAACTTTTCATTCTCTGTGACATAAGTGTCAAATAATTGTACTAACTGTTCGTGTACTGTCATTGCCGTCTCCTTTAAGTTGTTTTGTACAGAGGTATTTGTAAAAACTCTGTACGCTTGAAATGTATACTTAAATTGTATCATAAACCATAATGCATTTAACAGATAATTGTTTAAAAACGTTTGAATAAGAACTTAAATGGGTTATTTCTTTTCCAGTTTTCCAATTTGAGTGATGACAGAATTGTTTTGCTCATATATGTCTAAGGCTTTGTAATAGAACTCTAAAGCAAGCGTTTTTTCGTTCTTTTTTTCATAATATTTTGCCATTGAGCAGTAGATATCGAACTTATCCCAGTCTGCTGTATTTGCGCCAGTATCACTTTCTATATACTCCACCAAAGAGGTAAATACTCTAAAGGCTTCATTTAGATCTCCTCCTCCAATTGATGGTGCATTTAGCTTTCTAGCAGCATAAAGAATTGCAAGAGAGAGCTCATTTGGATATTCCTCGTAGGCACTATCTATTACTTTAATACTTTCTAGCCCTTTTGAAATGCTAATTGGACTTGCAAGATATCCAATTGATAGGCAACAAAACTTCATAGCTTTGAGTTTGCTGGGCTCTACACTGGAGTCTGCTTTCTCCAATGCTTCATATATGGCTTCTGCATTAGATATTAGTTGCTTTGCCTTTTTTGAATTCTTCTTTTCTGCAATTTCCAAACAGTAATGTGCATAATTTAATGAAGCTTTTAGTAGTACTGTCCAGTTTTGAGCAGAATTACCAAGGGATGATTTTAACTCTTCGTACTTGGCATCTACTTGAGAGGCAGAACCATTGTTGTTTATTAATTCATAAAGTTCTACATATTTTGGATATGAGGAGAGAAAGGAAAAGGAATCGGTATAAGAAATGACTTGAGATGAGCCTCCTGAGGAAGTGGTACTTGCAAAGACTGTGGCGCCACAAAGCAGAATTAAAAAGCTAGAAAGAATGACTTTTTTCATGCATTGACCTCGCGACGAATCATGTATCCGGGTTGAAGGTGAAGAGTTGTCTGAATGTAGCCATTTCTGCAATGGTCAATGTGATCTATTGGATTGAAGTTCTCATCCAAAACTGTTGGGCTGTCTGGTAGTGATAAGACATCTGGGCCAATGTATTCAATAGGGCAGCCTGAACGAATTTGGTTTTTGATATCAACAGCATAGATTCCAGGTTTGACCTCTTCTTGGATGGTTCCTAAAAAGAGGTAATCGCGTAAATATCCTTGCATGGTTGGTTTGTTTATTTCTTCAATTGGTCCATTGCCATAGAAAAATCCAGTGGAAAATTCTCTGTGGCTGACATTCATTAACTCCTCTCTAAATGGCCTATAATCAACATTTTTATCAAAAAGATGGTCCAAAGCCTTCCTATAGGCCCTCGTTATGGTTGCAACGTAGTATGTGCTCTTCATGCGTCCTTCAATTTTGAGAGAGTCAACACCTGCGTTCTGGAGGTCTTTGAGATGGTCAATCATGCAGAGATCTTTTGATGACAAAATGGTGGTGTAAGTATTATCTCCTTCAATTGGAAAGTAGCTTCCTGGGCGTGATTCTTCCTCAAGTGCTAGTCTATAGTTCCAACGGCAAGTATGTGAGCAGTCTCCTTGATTTGCACTTCTTCCTGTTAAGTGAGAAGAAAGGAAACACCTACCAGAATAGGCCATGCACATTGCACCGTGAACAAAAGTCTCAATTCCCAAAGTTGGGTTTGCATCTCTTATTTTTTTTATGTCAGAAAGTGGAGTTTCACGGCCAAGAATAATGCGGTCAAATCCCATTTTGTGATACATTTTTGCAGAATTTGCATTTATACAATTAGCTTGAGTTGAAAGATGCATTTCTGCATTTGGAAAAGCTTTTTGCATGATTTCTAAAATTCCAAGATCTGAGATGATAAATGCGTCAAACGGATATTCTTTAATCTGTTCTAATTGATCTTTAAGCTTTTGGATATCTGTTTCATGGAAGTAAATGTTTACTGTACAGTAGAGCTTCTTACCTGTTTTTGCTTTGAGATCTTTTATTGCTTGGACTTGATCATAGTCAAAGTTCTTGGCATTTGCTCTAAGCGAGAAACTGGTAAGACCCATGTAAGCCGCATCTGCACCATAAGTAAATGCAGCTTGAAGTTTTTCCATGCTACCGGCAGGGGAGAGAAGTTCCATTTTTCCTGTATTGTACTGCATTTGTTGCATTTTCCCTCCTCAACTCTTTTCACTTATATGTGTGTTTGTAAGTGTGCTTGCTACAGCTTTTGCAACTGCAACTGCAATACGCTCTTCTGGTGAGACTTGAACAGGTTGTTCAGAGACTGGGATTTCCCTATACGGGAATTTGTCTTCTGGAAAGGCGTATTTGAGAACTTCTTCCATATCACCCACTAAGTGGAAGGTAATTCCTTCTTTTACATTGTCCTCTAATTTGTCTAAATCTCGCTTGTTGAACTTTGGTATAAGAATGGTTTTTACAAGGTTTCTTCTTGCTGCTAGTACTTTTTCTTTAAGGCCACCAATGGGCATTACCTTGCCTAACAACGATAATTCTCCAGTCATTGCCATGTCTTGGGCCATTGTTTGTCCTGTAATGAGTGAGTAAATAGCAGTTGCCATTGTAATTCCAGCAGATGGTCCATCCTTTGGAGTTGCTCCTTCTGGAACATGTAAATGAATGGTGTTCTTATCATACCAAGAAAGATCAATTCCGTGGTTTGCACTTATACTCTTTATGTAGGAGAAAGCAATATTTGCAGATTCTTGCATAACATCTCCAAGTTGTCCTGTGAGCTTAAGATCTCCTTTACCTGGAATATGTTGAGCTTCAATGGCAAGAACATCGCCACCCATTGAGGTCCATGCAAGTCCTACAGACATTCCTGGTTTATTTGCTCTAATGACCTCATCTTCATGGAATATTGGTTGGCCTAGATATTTGATTAACTTCTCATCTGTAATGCGAATAGGGAGTTTAAGAAGATCTTTGTTGTTTGCAATATCTTCATCTGCTGCTCCATTTGCTTTGAGATCTGCAATTTTGTAACCGTTTTCAACAATTTCCATTGCTACTTTTCTGTGAATCTTATCCAAAGCCTTCTCAAAGTTTCTTACACCTGCCTCACGAGCATATTCCTCAGCAATCTTGAGCAGAATCTTGTCTGTGTATTTAATGTCTGTACTCTTTAATCCATGTTTTGCTCTGCTCTTTGGAACTAGATATTTCTTTCCTATGTGTAGTTTTTCTTCAGATGTATAACCATTGAGTTCAATGCACTCCATTCTGTCCATAAGTGGACGAGGTATAGTGTCAGTTGTATTTGCTGTGACAATGAAAAGAACATTTGAAACATCAAAAGGAATGTCTAGATAGTGATCTCTAAATGTGCTGTTTTGCTCTGGGTCCAAAACCTCAAGTAACGCTGCTGCAGGATCTCCTTGGTTGGAAATTGTCATTTTATCAATTTCATCAATGACAAAAACAGGATTCATTGTTTTTGTGACTTTAAGACCTTTGATAACCTGTCCAGGCATTGAACCAATGTAGGTTCTTCTGTGGCCTTTAATTTCTGCTTCATCACGCATTCCACCAACGGAGAAGCGATAGTACTTCTTGTTGAGAGCTTTTGCTATTGAGATTCCAATTGAGGTTTTTCCTGTTCCTGGAGGGCCTACCAAGCAAATAATTGAACCTTTGGTATCATTCTTAAGTTTTTTTACTGCAAGGAATTCTAAGATTCTCTCTTTGACATCTTTTACTCCATAGTGATCTTCCTCCAAGATTTTCTTGGCTCTTTCTATGGAGAAATCGTCTGGTGAGAATTTGTTCCAAGGTAAATCTGCAATGGTTTCAAGATATGTGCGAGTACTAGAGTAGTCAGGGTTGTTTTGATCCATTGACTGCATTTTATTGTATTCGCTGAAGACAGTCTCATAAGCCTCGCCTTGAAGATTAAGAGCTTTGAGTCTATCTATAAGTCTTGGTTTTTGTTTGGGCTGACCTTTATTCTGTCCTTTTTTTCCTTTCTTTTCTTCTCCTGTTAGAGCATCCTTGAGTGAATTAACTAAATCTTCAGGGGTGAGTTCTTGAAGGTCATCGGAATAAGATAGGCCGTCTAGTTGTTGTTGGAGGATGCGCATTTCTTCGCGAAGGAAGTACTCTCTTTGGCGTTTATCTATCTTTTTGGAAACGAGAGACTGGATTTCTTCATGCATTTTCTGAACATTGAGCTCATCTTGAAGAACTTTTAGTACCCAGATAATTCTCTTTCTGCCGTCTAGCTCCTCCAAAAATGCTTGCTGGCTTCGTTTAGAAACAACACAACTGGCCAAGAAATCTGCAAGTCGAATAGCCTCTGAGATGTTGGATGCATTAAAACGCAAGTTCTCCAAGATTAGAGAGCGGTCTGCACGTTGATTCAGTGCTTCTCTTAATGCTTGAGTAAACGCCTTTTCTTCGTTAGCAGACAGTTTGTCCTCTTCAATGTATTCAACTTGAGCAGTTATGAGTCCGGCATGAGAGAACATTTCAATAACTCTAAAACGACTAATTGTTTCTATAAACAGACTTTTTGAGCCATAAATTGTATTAATTTGATTCTTGACTCTCACAAATGTGCCAATTTGATAGAAATCATCGGCAGTAAGAGATTTGTTTGATTTTTCTTCGTTTTTAAGTAATAATAATCCAAAACCATTGAATTTTTTTGATTGTTCTACAATCTCTAAATCTTGTTTATCTGAGACTTCTATTGTGGTAAAAAGTCCTGGAAAAACAGGACATCCACGCATAGGAATTATCAAGATGTTTTTTGG
>CAVEGR010000131.1:0-10634 GCA_963615565.1 Phocaeicola massiliensis
TTCTTAGTTTGTTAACAATTGTGACCCAAATTTTTTAACAACTGTTTAAGTTATACTCTGCCTTGTGAAAATTTGCAAGTTTTTTTCTGTTCTCAGCGTTTTTTTGTATCATACCAGTATATGGTGCAAAAATCCAAATTACTGTAGGCACTCTGGGAGGTAGCCTCTATTTTCCATAATCTTACGCTTTTGACTATCCAAAACTTTCTTACACATTCTTATAGCACTTGGAGTAACTTCAACAAGCTCATCATCTTTAATAAAACGCATAGCATGCTCCAAGGTCATCTTCATAACAGGAGTCAAAGACACAGCTTCATCGTGACCAGAAGCACGAAGGTTAGTCAACTTCTTTGTTCTTGTTGGATTTAGCAGTAAATCCCCTTCTCTGTTGCGTTCTCCAACAACTTCTCCTTCATAGACAGGATCACCTGGAACAATGAAGAATCTTCCTCTGTCCTCAAGTTCCCAAATACCATAAGCCACAGCAACACCAGCACGGTCACAAACAAGTGAACCAGAAGCTCTGTCTGGAAAATCTCCCTTGTATGGTTCATATCCCTTAAGAGAACTATTCATAATACCGTAGCCACGAGTGTCAGTAAGAAATTCATCTCTGTAACCAATAAGACCTCTAGAAGGAATTGAGAACTCCATTTTAACCCTAGAATTTTCCAAGTAGTTAATGTTGTTCATTGTTGCCTTTCTCTTGGCAAGCTTTTCCATAACAGTACCACTATATTCTTCTGGACAATCAATAAGAAGATATTCAACAGGCTCTGTCTTGTGACCTTGATCATCTGTCTTAAAGATAATTCTTGGTCTTCCTACACAAAGTTCAAAGCCTTCACGACGCATTTGCTCAACAATGATAGCCATTTGGAATTCTCCACGGCCCTTTACTGTAAATGAGTCATCTGCGTTCTTTTCAACCTGAATTGAAACGTTTCTTAGTGCTTCTTTGCACAATCTATCCCAAATTTTGGCAGATGTAAGTTGCTTTCCATCCTTTCCAGCTAAAGGAGAAATATTTTTACTAAAAAGCATAGAAACAGTAGGTTCATCTACCTTAATTCTATCAAGTGGCTTTGCATAATCCTTGTTACAAATTGTATCTCCAATTGAAACATTCTCAATGCCGGAAAGAACTACAATATCACCAGGTTCAACCAATTGAGCTTCTTTAAACTTAGGACCATCATAGAGTTGTAGTCTAGTTACTCTAAGAGGAACATGCTGCCCTTTCTCGTTAATGCAGACCAATGAGTCATTTACTGTTGCACTTCCATTGATAATCTTACCAACTGCCAAACGTCCAAGATAATCATCATATGAAAGATCACTGACTAACATTTGAAATGGTTCTTCGTTATCGTACATTGGAGCTGGGATGTAATCTACTACTGCATCTAGTAGAGGGAAGATATTTTTTGCATCAGGATCATTGAGTTTATCTGAAAGAATTCCCGCTCTTCCATTAGCATAAAAGACTGGAACTTCAAGAACGCTTTCATCATTCTTAAGCTCTAACAGTAAGTCATAAACCTCATTTAGAACTTCTGTTGGTCTTGCATCCTGTCTGTCAATTTTATTGATAACTACAATAACTGAAAGATTTTTCTCAAGAGCTTTTTGTAAAACAAATCGGGTTTGAGGAAGTGGGCCCTCAGCAGCGTCCACAAGAAGAATGACGCCATCTACCATGGAAAGTCCACGCTCAACCTCGCCACCAAAGTCTGCGTGACCCGGAGTATCAATAATGTTGATTTTGACGCCCTTCCAGTGAATTGCACAGTTTTTTGCGTTAATTGTGATGCCTCGTTCTCTTTCAATGGCACCGCTATCCATAATTCTTTCTTGATTGCCCTTGGATTCTACTCCACTTTGGCGAAAAAGCGCATCTACAAGAGTTGTTTTACCATGGTCAACGTGAGCAATAATTGCAATATTTCTGATTTTGTCGTTCTTTGTAATCATATTCTTTCTATCTCTTAAATTAAATCCACACAAACGACTAAAATACTACAATTGGCCTTTTTTATGCAAGCCATTATACAAGCTATACTTGCTCACCTACAAACGTATTACCATTAAGTAGTTTAAATTTCACGTTAACCATGTTGCCTGGTTTGACTGCGCTAGATCCTTCTAGCACATTAAATGCAATCATCTCGCCGTGCTCATTGCGTCCAAGCATCTGATTTTTATTATCTCTAGAAACTTGAGTTACAAGAACCTTCTGAACTCCATGGGCTCTCTTACTCTTTATCTTAGCAGCATTTGCAAGTTGCCAATCAATGAGCTTTTGAAGCCGCTCCTGCTTTTGTTTACCTGAAAGCTGGCCTTCCATAGAACAAGCACGGGTTCCCTCTCTAGGATTCCAATAGTACATATATGCTTCAATACAACCAACTTCTTCCATTGCAGAAATAGTCTCTTGGAATTCTTCTTCTGTTTCTCCTGGAAAACCCACCATAACATCTAATGCAAAAGTAACATCTGGTACTCTATCCTTAATTTTCTGAATAAGATCCAAATATTTTTCTCTGCTATAGCGTCTATTCATTAATTCTAGAATTCTTGTATTTCCACTTTGCATAGGAATATGCAAATGTTTTGCAACCTTAGGTTCTGTTGCAATAACTTCTATAAGTTCATCTGAAAAATCTTTAGGATGCGGGCTTTCAAATCTAATCCACTGAATGTTGTCACATTCTTTACAAATTTTTGTTAAAAGCTCTGGAAAATGAATACCATTACAATCATAAGAATTAACATTCTGTCCAAGCAAAGTAATTTCTCTCACACCAACAGAATCAAGATACTTAACCTCTTGAAGAATTTCTTCAACAGGTCTTGAAACTTCACGGCCTCTGACATAAGGGACAATACAGTAAGAACAGAAGTTATTACAACCATTCATTATTGGAATATAAGAAGCAAACTCTCCGTCCTTATGGTACGCTTTTGTGAATATATATTTTTCACTTTCAGATGGAGTCTTAAAATCGCCAACAATGTCCAAAATCCGCAGTTTATCGTTATTTCCAACAACAAAGTCTATTTGTGGGGCATCTTTTTTTGCTTCATCCTTAAGCCTGTCAGCCATGCAACCAGTGAGAACTAGCACAAGTTTTTCACCTTTTTTTGCCTTTTCACTCTTAACATGAGTATAAGCACCAAGGCGTCCCCAAATTCTATTTTCAGCACTTTTTCTGACAGAACATGTATTAATAATAGCTAAATCAGCCTCTTCTGGAGTCCTAGCAACTTCCCACCCCTGACCTAAAAGAGCACTCTCTATAGCATTTGATTCTGCCACATTCATCTGACAGCCATATGTTTCAATGAAGAACTTTTTCATTTTTAAACTCCAACACAAACTCCAAAATCCAAATTTGTCACAAGATCATTTGCTTCAATACCCTTAATGTCGCATGCAGCTAGCACTGTATTTTCCATAAGCATTGCTATAGTCATTGGACCAACACCACCAGGAACTGGAGTAATTGCACTAGCCTTAGATTCTACAGCAGCAAAATCAACATCACCTTTTAGTGCATATCCATTTTTTTTACTAGAATCTGGAACTCTATTCATCCCAACATCAATGACCACAACACCATCTTTTACCATATCTGCTGTCACAACATTCGTATGACCTACAGCACTTATTAAAATATCGGCCCTTTTGACGTAAGGTACAATGTCTGGTGTCAATGAATGACAAATTGTCACAGTTGCATTTCTATCTTTTTGCATTAACAGTGCTGCCATTGGTTTGCCAACAATATTGCTACGGCCCAAGATACAAACATCTTTACGGTCTGTAAGAATATGATAGTGATCCAAAAGACGTAAGATACCTTTTGGTGTACAGGCCACATGAGATCTTTGTCCCAAAAGCAATTTACCAATATTAACAGGATGAAAACCATCTACATCTTTACTTGGATCAATAGCGTTAATTATCTTTACTTCATTAATTTGAGGTGGAAGAGGAAGCTGAACTAAAATACCATCAACATTCTCATTTTCATTTAAAGACTGAACTGTAGCTAACAGTTCTTTTTCAGATAAAGAGTTATCAAATGTTAAATCCAAATGCTCAATACCAATTTGGTCACAAGCTTTCTTCTTGCCTTTTACATAAGTTTGGCTTGCAGGATTATCCCCAACAAGTACAACAGCTAAACATGGTTTTCTAGAAAACCGCATCTCAAAAGCAGAACACAATCTAGAAGTTTGCTCATTTACAATTTGGCTGAGCTCTTTACCCGATAAAATCAATGCGTCACACCTCCAACTAAAGTTTGCATTGCAACTTTAGACCAAAGCCATTATACACAAAAGAAAGTTAATTTGCAAAAACCTCAAAAACCATCAAAAACCCTTGTAATCTCTTGTAATCTTATGAAGTTATGTGTGTTTTTAGTTTGACAATGAGGTAGCTAGTTTATCAACTGCAACATAATTGTTAATATTACCCATGAGGTGAACATGAAAAAAAGAACACTTTTTATTGTCATTTTATTAATACTTTGCATAAGTACAGCCTTTTGTAGTTCTACATATTATCAAAAAGGCGACCAAGTTTTTTCAATTAGAGCAGGCGTAGACTTCCCAGGATTCTTATCTTTCTTTAATACTCCAGAAAGAAATCAGACCCTTGGGGACATCCACATGCAAAAAGTTGGCGGAGTTGCTTCAATATCATATCAAGGCTTTTTGAGCGAATATTTTGCAATTGGTGGCGAATTAGGCTATCAATTCATCAATTCTCTCACTCCTTCACTATACACAACAGTACCAATTACAGCCAAGTTCACATACATTCCAGTCCAGACCGGTAAATTTGACATAGCGCTTTCAGCTAATCTTGGTCTTGCATTTATTAAGTACGATACCGGCAAATATCTTGCTCCATATGCGAGCCTCACACTCTGCCCAACTATCTACATCACAGAATCTTGGGGCCTAGGCATTGAAAGCGGAATCATGACAACAGCAGAACTTTACACAAAAAGCAGCTCTTACAACAAAGTTCAAGACAACTCCATTCTTGGCATGATTCCACTTACACTTTGTATCTCATACAGACACTAGGAGGCCAACATGAAAAAATCACTCATTTTTGCACTACTTTTAACAATTATCTGCGTTTTGTGTTCTTGCAACATGGATGCCCAGGACGGCATCCACTCCGCAATAGCCTCCTCCACCAAGGAATCCAAAACCAAAATCAACGCTTATCTTGGCTACTATGACAGCTGCCATTATATTTGGACCGATACTTCTATCACCCGCATTGACACAGGCTCTTCTAATACTACTTTCTCTGACATCTCAGCCAATGAAGCTGAAGGTGCAGCTCTTCTATCAGATGGTTCCATTTTGGTTGAAAAGCATGATGCTAAAGTTTACAAATACAATTCTAGTGGCAAAGAAAAGGAAGAGTTAAAGGAAGGCCTCGTTTGCACAGCTCTTATGACAAACGGCACAATTCTTGGAACTTATGACAATGAACTGAAGCTTTTTGATTCAACTGGAAAGGCTATTTCAGATGCTATCACAGATTTTAAAACAATTCGTGAAAGCGGAAAATATACATTAATAGAAACCACTTCAAAGTATTATATCTACAATAGTTCTAGCCTAGTTGCTAGTGGAGATGTAGTAAACTCAAATTATTTAACCTCAGGCTTTCAAGCAATTAGTGAGTCAGAGTTCTACATTCTTCTCAAAAACAACTATACTGTTTATAAACTATCTGTAACTGATTCCAATCTTACTTCTGAAAAATATGTGTCTGCAAATTATTCTTATGGAACAGAAACTTTCTCATTCAGTTATGAAAGTGACTCAACAACTTACATTGTCTTTAAAGCTAGCGAAACATTTGTAAAAATAACACTTGGAGATTCTCCTAAAGTTGAAGCAGTTACAAGTGGATATGCAAGTCTAAAACAAAATACAGTAGTCAACATTCTTCCAGACAAATCTAGTTCAGATCACAACAAGTTTATTGTTGCAACTTGGGCCAACTCATTATGGAAGATTGACCCAACTTCAACTTCTGATCCTGTTAACCTTCTAGACTAACTTTCTTAAAAGTTTTCGAATTTCACAGCTTGTAAAGGGCCTACATTTGTAGGTCCTTACTTTTTCAAGAGGAATCCACTTAAGATCTGAAAACTCATTTGGTTTTAGAGTCTGGTCAAACACTTCTGTCTTATAAAAGAAAGTTGTCCATTTAAAAAATGGAAGCAAATTAAGAGTCCATGAGCAAATAAAGTTAGTTTTTAAGACATCTAGGTTGCAACCGGTTTCCTCAAAAAATTCCCTCTTTGCACAATCTATATAATGCTCGCCCTTCTCCTTGCCACCTCCGGGAACAGCCCACGTGAGAAGAAAGAGACCTTGGGATCGTTTACCCATAAGTATTGAGTTGTTAAGAATGAGGCCAATACCTGCACCTCTATAAGGAAATCTTATTTTATGCATCTTCCACCATTTGCATAAAAACGCTTTAAGTAATCCTCTTTAAAGGACTTAAAGCGGTCTTCTTCAATGGCCTTTCTCGCTTTTGCCATTAGATTATACAAATATGTAAGATTATGCTCAGTTGCAAGCATGCCACCAAACATCTCGTTACACTTAAACATGTGTCTCATATATGCTCTAGAATAATGAGTACAAGCTTCACATGTGCAACCTTCTTGAATTGGTCTATAGTCAAATTCATTGAAAGATCTTGATAGCGTTAACATGCCATCATCTGTAAATACAGAGCCATTTCTTGCAGTTCTTGTTGCTAAAACGCAATCAAACAAGTCAATTCCATTTTCAACTGCTTCTAAAATGTAATCTGGCGTGCCAATTCCCATGACATATCTAGGCTTTGAAGGAGAGACTTCATTAACAGCATTAGCAGTTAATGCCAAGAACCTACAGAAATCTTGTTTTGACTCACCTACTGAAAGACCACCAATAGCAACACCAGGAAAGTCCATAGAGGCAATAGTCTGTGCACTCTTAACTCTCAAATCCTCATAGAATCCACCCTGTACTATTCCAAATAACTTTCCTCTGAAGGCTCTACCTGTTGTATCTAAAAGAGAATCTCTATGTACAATAGCTCTTTCTGCCCAAAGATGTGTAATATCCATAGCATGAAGAGTTTCTTTCCAGCTAATGCCAGGAGCAGAACACACATCAAGCATCATTGCAATGTCTGAACCAATAACTTGTTGAATATCAACAACTTTTTCTGGTGTAAAGACATGCCTAGATCCATCAATATGGCTTTGAAACTTTACTCCCATCTCATAAATCTTTCTTAGTGTGCTAAGAGAGAAAACCTGAAAGCCACCACTGTCTGTCAAGAAATTTGCATTCCAGTTGCTGAACTTATGTAGACCGTCAAAAGTTTTGAGAACTTCCACTCCGGGTCTTAAATATAAATGATAAGTATTTCCTAGAATGAGATTATATCCAATAGATGCAACTTTATCATGGTAAATGCCTTTAACAGTTCCATTTGTTCCAACTGGCATAAATGTTGGAGTCTGCACTACTCCATGTCCCAATGCAATTTCGCCAGTTCTTGCCTTACAGCTTTTATCTTGATGATGCAGTGTGTAAATTTGTTCCGTCATGCTGTGAGTATAGCATTAGCAAATTAAATCTACAACCAAGTTCAACATCTGTAACGTTAAATCAAATTCTTAGGTGTGATAGGTTCGTAGCACACCTAGCCAACCTAGCTCTTTAACAATGCTGACATAATTCCGGCAAGAAGAAGCACTACAACAAACGGAATAAGAGTTCCTAAATATGGAGCAATGACGCCTTGGTCTGCTAGCATAATGGTGACCATTTGGACTACAAAATAGACAACAGCAACACAAATGGAACAAATAAGAGAGAAGAACAAAACGTTCTTTTTAAACTTATAATTCATGCTACAAGCAATAATTATCATAATAAGTGGAGTTAGGCAGCTGAAAATACGTTTGTAATACTCGGTGCCAAGATGGGCATATTCATCGGGATTGAGTGACTTCATTCTAAGTACGTATGCGTGGGCTAGGTCAAGCGACATCTTGGAGATTTCAGATGAAAGATTTCTGAAAAGTTGAGGCTCAAGTTGCATGCGTGGAATTTCAAGGCTACTGTAGTACTTCACCTGCACCGTTTGGCCATCTACAGGCAAATATTCGTAACAGTCATGCAAGGTCCATAGCCGAGCGTCTTCATCATACTGTGCACTGTAGGCATCTACACGCCTAAAGTAAGATTCCAAAGCACTCCCCTCAAGAATCTCAATATAGGAGACGTTATACAGCGTTGATGTCTCGTTAACAAACTGGCCCGCATAAACCATGTAGCCGTCTTGCATATCGCTTAGTGCAATATTTGAATTATCCAAAGATGAAGTACTACTAGTTAACGTCTTATAACGTGTATCTTTGAGGTTAGAAGCCTTGATAGCAACATTTTCACTAAAAACAAAATATCCAAGACTCAAGACCACAGCTAAACATAAACAAGGGATGACCACACGGCGCAAACTAATGCCAGAATTCAAAATGCAAATCATTTCATTGTTTGCAGTTAGCATAGATAAAAAGTATGTTACAGAAAACAAAAATGAAGGCCCCAAAGCTAAAAGGAATGACTCTGGAAAGTACAACAAAGAGATTAAGAAAGCCTGACCAAATGAAACATTGTAGGAAACATAAGTATCAAGCTTTGAGAACAAATCCACCCCTACCAGCATTAAAGCTGCAAGTAAAGCAGTAGCCATTCCCACCTTAATAACACTAGAGAGAGTGTATAAAGTTAGAACATTGAAAGGTTTAAAATGCTTCATAGTAAACCCTCATGGCAAGCCAAAATAGTAAGCTTACATTGCAAATGCTTCATAAAACTCGTCACCTCTTTCGCAACCTTAAAATCAAGACAACGCCAATGAAGAATACTAAAGCATCTGGAAACCAAATAAACCATGCAGGCTGAAGCCCTGTCATAATAGCTTGCATATGCATGTAGTACAACAAAAACCAATAAACACAGGCAATAAGCATAGAAAGCCCAAAGCCCATTAACCTACCATTTTTAACTCTAAAGAATGAAATAGGAAAAGCAATAAACACTAAGAACGTACAAGCAAAAGATAATGCAATCTTTTTCTGAAGTTCAGTTCTATAGTACTGAAAATAAAAACTATAGCTTTTATTTCCTTTTATAGAATTAATATATTTTACCTCTCGTTCAAGACTATAAACATCAACATTATAAGCATCAACACTAGAATCCGCTCCATGGTCTAAGCTAGAATCCGCTCCATGGTCTGAGCCAAAACCCTCTACATCAAATAAAGCTTCAGCCAAAGTCTCAACAGAACTTGCAATATTAGAATCTCTGTTTTTCAGCACACTAGCCTGCTCTTCTCTGCGCTCTTCAACCAAACTCACAAGCTGTCTAATTGACATTTGAGAAGGTGTAATATTTACAGCACCAGAAGCCTCAGAAGAAAGATTAAGATACATAGTCATGTGACTTGCACTTGCAATTGAATATGACTGCACAGAAGATGAATCTGTAACTAGAATTTGCGGATTTTCAAGCTCAATCTTATATATGAATCTATCAATATCCACAACAGAAAATGTCCCTTTATTAGCCATAACAACACGCCTGTCTGAAGAGCTTGTATCATCAAAAATCAGCACATCATACACAGTATTGCCATCCACCATGCCATTGGAAATCACTCTATTTCCAAACGTAGTAGAACTATAGCTTTCCAACTCCAACGTAGGAAGACTTTGCAACACTTGGGCGTACAACTCCTTGTACTTCTCAGTGGTATAAGGAATCATCCTATCTGCAATCAATAATGTAGAGACCGATAATATTAAAGATATCCCCACAATAGGAACAAAAACTTTACCAATCTTAATTCCGCACGAACGCAGAGCCAAAAGCTCATTTTGGGACGATAAATTTCCAATCACCATGCTAGCAGATGCCAACGAGCTAAATGGCATTGTGTACATCAAAAACTGCGGAATAGTCAAAACAACAAGCGTTAGAACATCACTAAGACGTACATTTTTCAGCAGGATTTTCTGAGCCAACACAAGAATTTGATTAATGAAAAAGATAAAAAAGAAAAAGAAAAAGGCTACAAAAAAAGAAAGTAAATATTCTTTACCAACATAGCTGTATAATTTGCCGTAGCCCTGTCTATCTTTCATAAAACCCTCAGCCCTTTACTCCGGTAGGAGTACCAGTAGAAATACCAGTAGAACCAAAACCGCCGGCTCCTCTATCAGTAGAAGAAAGAGAACTAGAAACCTCAAATGAAGCCGTTTCATGCTTAGAAAGCACCATTTGAGCAATTCTATCCCCGTCATTGATAACAAACGGAGTATCAGAATGATTTATAAGAATAACCTTAATCTCTCCCCTATAATCAGAATCAATAGTTCCAGGAGCATTCAAAACAGTAATTCCAGACTTAAAAGCAAGACCAGATCTAGGCCTAATCTGAACCTCAAAACCCACAGGAATCTCAAAAAAAAGACCCGTAGGAACACTAGTCCATTTATGAGGCTCAATAATGA